>CAJUFV010000203.1 GCA_910585795.1 uncultured Clostridia bacterium
AAAATAAATATTAAAGGAGTATTAAAGGGGACGATTTTTGCGCTCATTGTAACTTTTGTTATTATTATGATATTGTCTCTGCTGTCATATTTTACATCTATAGGGGAAAATATTCTTGTTATAGGTGTGTATGCCGCTGTAGTGATTGGTGTTCTGCTTGGCAGTCTGGCTGTATCAAAGGCCGCGCAGGAAAAAAAATTGATACACGCTGTGCTGGTTGCGTTTATTTATATGTGCATTCTTATAGGAGTATCATTCATGATAAACGGAAATATAGCTTTTAACAGTCATTTTTTCTCGATTATAGCGGGAATTTTTGCCGCGGGATTTGCCGGTTCTCTTATTGGTAACTAATGAAGTTAGTTTATTATAGAATAGATTTAAAAACTTTTTATAAAAAAATTTTTTAAAAAGTCTTTCCTTTTTTGGCGAAGTATGGTATAATAAATTTAATACAATGATACATATAAGGAGGATTTAGTGATGAAGCATATACAGACACTAAATAAGGCAAATTTGAAGGATACAGCAAAGACAGGTGGCTGCGGTGAATGTCAGACATCGTGTCAGTCAGCATGTAAAACATCTTGTACAGTCGCTAATCAGAAGTGTGAACACGCGAACTAATATAGTTTTGCCGGATAAATGAGCAAAGCAGGTCAATCATCGGCTTTTTAGTCGATGATTTTCTGTTAAATGCAATAAATTTAAAATAGGGAGTTTTTTGAGTGATACATAAGTATAAACAGCTTGGAATGAATATAGTTATGGATATTTATTCTGGAGCAGTGCACGTGGTTGATGATATAGTATATGACATGCTTGATTATATGCTTGAACCGTTTATTGCGGAAAGGACATGTCCGGATTATATCAGAGACAATATGATAAATAAATATGCTGAGGCGGACATTGAGGAAGGATATAAAGAAATTTGCGGTCTCGTAAATTCCGGACAGCTTTTTACAGATGATTGTTATGATGAGATTGCGCAAAACTGGAATAAACAGTCTGTTATAAAGGCGCTTTGTCTGCATGTTGCCCATGACTGTAATCTTAGATGTAAGTATTGTTTTGCTGATACTGGTGAATTTCATGGCAGCAGAGGTCTTATGAGCGCTGAAGTGGGGAAGAAAGCTATTGATTTTGTTATAAATAACAGCGGAAATCGTCATAATATTGAGATTGATTATTTTGGAGGAGAACCCACACTGAATTTTGATGTGGTTAAAGAGATTACGGAGTATGCGAAAGAGCAGGGGAGACTGCATGACAAAAACTTTAGATTCACGCTGACTACTAATGGTTTGTTATTAAATGATGAAATAAAAGATTATATAAATGAAAATATGAGCAATGTAGTTCTCAGCATTGACGGTACAAAAGAGACAAATGACAAGGTAAGATATCGTGTGGACGGCAGCGGCTCGTATGATTCTATAGTACATAAATTTCAGGATTTGGCAGAAAGCCGCAATCAGGATAATTATTATGTACGAGGTACATTTACCGCGTATAATACAGATTTTTCAAAGGATGTATTGCATCTTGCCGACCTTGGCTTTAAGCAGACAAGTGTAGAGCCTGTTGTAGCTCCGGAAACAGAGGAGTATGCTCTTACAAGTGAGCATATTGAGACAGTGTTAAAAGAGTATGATAAGCTTACAGAAGAGTATATAAAACGCTATGACGCGGGCAGAGGATTTAATTTCTTTCATTTTATGGTAGACCTTGAACAGGGACCATGCGCGATAAAGAGACTGTCAGGCTGTGGAGCTGGTCATGAATATCTTGCTGTTGCCGCTAATGGTGATATTTATCCGTGTCATCAATTTGTCGGTAATACTGATTTTATTATGGGGAACGTTAGCGATGGAAAAATAAATCAGAATATAAAAAGAGATTTTGAGAAGTCAAATGTATATACAAAGGATAAGTGTAAAAATTGTTTCGCGAAGTTTTACTGCAGCGGAGGATGCAGCGCTAATGCATATAATTTTAATGGTGATATTAATAAACCGTATGAATTAGCGTGTGAATTTGAAAAAAAGCGTCTTGAATGCGCTATTGCTATTGAAGCTCATAAGAAGTTAAATTAGTTATATTAAGGAGGAATTTTAATGATACACAAAGGTTTTAAAATGAAGCTGTATGAGGGCATGGAAGCTGAGTATGAAAAAAGACATAATGAGCTATGGCCTGAAATGAAAGATATGATTCATGAACATGGAGGGAGAAATTATTCTATTTATCTCGATAGGGAGACTTTGGTATTGTACGGATATATTGAAATTGAGGATGAGGAATTGTGGGCTAAAGGCGCGGATACAGTTATAAACAGAAAATGGTGGGATTTTATGGCAGACATAATGGAGACAAATCCGGATAATAGTCCTGTATCTAAAGACCTTGACTTATTATTTCATTTAGACTAATTGAATATTTTTCAAAATAAGGGGAATAATGAATATAGACCTCACAAATATATTTAGAC
>CAJUFV010000204.1 GCA_910585795.1 uncultured Clostridia bacterium
AAAATGAATTGAGGAATATTTATGTTTGTCACAGTTTCACGTAAATCATTGATTTTAATGTTAGGTATAGCCATTCTGGTGCCGGTTATGATTGCTTTTTTATATATATCATATTCTGTTACAGACGCTAGTAATAGCGCTCAGACAGAACAGGATTTTATAAAATGGGTAGATTTTAATGTGTCATATGAAGCGCTTTGCGATACTATGGATGCCGATATTGCTTCTTATGGCACAGATAGTCACTGCACATGGATTAATATGCTTGCTTATCTTGCCACTCAAAACGGCAACAATTTTTCTGGCTATAAAAAAAAGGATTTGGATGCGCTGATTCAGCAGCTTGAAAACGGTGAGAGTATAGAAAATTTAACTCAAAATATGAAGTATTATCCATATTATCAGGAGGCATTTTCAGCGGTTTTAAGTGAGTATATCGGTGAGTATTATGTGCAGAACTGCGATGAGGACCCTGATGAGCCGTCTTGGGAAAGACGGTATGGGTTAAAGGCATTTTGTCCTATAGGAGGGGATTTTTCGTTTGAGCATTATAAAGATTTTGGAAATTCGCGAACCTATGGATATAGCCGCCGTCATACGGGTCACGACCTTTTCGGAAGTATAGGAACACCTGTGACGGCTATAGAGAGCGGAATTGTGGAATGCGCCGGCTGGAATCAGTACGGCGGCTGGCGTATAGGTATAAGGAGCTTTGATAAAAAACGTTATTATTATTACGCGCATCTCAGAAAGGACCATCCGTATACTCCTGTTATTGAAGAGGGGGCAACTGTGAAAGCGGGAGATGTTATCGGATATTTGGGTATGACAGGATATAGCACAAAGGAAAATGTAAATAATATTAATGTGCCTCATCTTCATATGGGTATACAGCTTATTTTCGATGAATCACAAAAGGATGGAAATTCAGAGATATGGATTGACAGCTATAATATTGTGAGGCTGCTTCAGAAAAATAGATGCGAGGTATACAAAAATGAGGAAAAGGGCGAATATGTGAGAAGGTATGACTTTTACGAGGAATCATTAAAATAAATATAAAAAGCTGGTGGTTTATTATAAAATAAACCACCATACAACGCAGGCGGCTATAGTTCCCGCCATGCATATAATTATATCATTCATAGTGTCCACCAAACCTGCCGGCTGTACAGCGTTTGGCGATAAATGATTATTACTTTGCGAGTGTTTCTGCCATCTTTGATGGTCGGTACGCGAAACAGCGTCTACAGCATATTCGGCAATTTCCCAAATAACATGGAGAGTGGTAGAAAATGTCAGACAGAAAAATAAAATTCCTGTATTGCTTGTAATGCCTGTTTTTTCAGCGAGAGGGATACCGAAGCTTACAAACATGACGCCGCATAAAAAATGAAGCATACGGTCCCACCAGCTGTATTTGTCATAAAATTTTAATTCGCTTCCCAAATAAAGCGACATGACGATAATGGTAAAATATAATATGTTTCCTGCAATATCAGCACGGAGAGCAAATAATTTGTTTAATAAAGCCGGAACAAAGGTTAGAATAAATACGATAATAGAGGCTTTAAGTTTTTTGAAATCGTGTCTGAAAATATAGTACAGACTTAATATTATAAATATAGCTCTTATAGCGTTTGCGTATATAGTTATAAATGTCATACATGTTATCCTTCAATCATATTAGTATTTAAGTAGTTTTAGCAATATGAGTGATAAATATACAGTATGACGCAATGCGTTTTTTTCAAAGTGTTAATGTGTCAGAGAGATATGCTTATGGGCGATTATATAAATGACTTGGCAGGCCGTCTACCATTATGGGAGATAGTTCAGCCTGAATAAGAGGACGGGCATATGCGTGAAATTCAGGTGATACATATGTACCGTTTTCTGTTATCCATTCCAGAGGTACTTTTTTTTCTATATTAGCTATTTTGTTAATATCAAAAGGCTCTGTTGTGCATTGATAGGGATTGTTTGTTATTCTGTTGAAAATAATCATTTTGCCTGTCTCGCCTCTGAAGGAGGCTTCAACGGCATGACCGCCCGCAACGAATGCCTCGGTTATATCTACTCTGGAAACCATGTGAGAGCTGCATCTTTGCAGAATGTTTAACTCTATTGCTTTGGATTTGCAGCCAAATTCCCGCGTAACTAGTGTAGAAAGAAATTGAGCGGTGCCTCCAAGGGTAGCGTGTCCAAAGCAATCCTTTGCTTGAGTTTGTTTGGAAATAAGCTCACAGACATATTTTCCGTTCTTTAATTTAATTCCTTCTGAGACAGCTATAATTATAGACTGCTTTTCTTTCCGCAATTCAGAAATTCTGGTTAAAAAGTCATCAGTATCAAATGTTTTCTCAGGAAGATATATTAAGTCAGGGCCGCCGCAATCCTCTCCCTTGCTGAGTACTGAGGCGGCTGTAAGCCATCCCGCATTTCGTCCCATGATTTCTACAATATGAATATTTTCTCTGTCATAAACGGTTGCATCTTGTATAATTTCTTTCATAACCGTTCCTATGAATTTTGCCGCGCTTCCATAGCCGGGCGTATGGTCGGTTTCCGCAAGGTCATTGTCAATGGTTTTCGGTACGCCCATAAAACAAATTTGGCTGCCGGATATTTTTCCATAATAAGAGAGCTTCTGTATAGTGTCCATTGAATCATTGCCGCCTATATAGAAGAAATGTTTTATTTCAAGTTCATCCAGCATTTTAAATATTTTTATATATATTTCTTCATTGTCTGTGACATCGGGAAGCTTGAAACGGCAAGAACCAAGATATGATGATGGTGTTCTTTTAAGAAGCTCGATATGTAAATCTGTTTGTATATGCTCAGACAAGTCTACATATTTTTTGTCAAGAAATCCCTGAATTCCATTTACCATACCGTAAATTTTATTTGCGCCTCTGTCGCGCGCGGTTTTAAAAACTCCGGCAAGACTTGAATTTATAACCGAGGTGGGACCGCCTGACTGCCCTACAATAACGTTTCCGTGCTTCATTTTGTATTTTCCTTTCATTTTCAGATGTTTATTATAAAGATAAAATTTTTGTTATGCCTGTACGAAAGCACATTTAGAGATATTCTATCATAAAAAATCTAAAAATGCAAACATATATCTCTAAAATGCAATTTTAAATATGGACATACTGAGGAAACAGCAGTGTATTTTTGTAATTTGACAGCGCTTGTAAAGTACAAAACAAGAACAGATTACGGAATAGAAGAATGTAATCGTTATTGACGATTATACTACCGCGTATTGTACGTATAAAGGTATATATGTTTACGCAGACAGAAAAGTGTTTATAAAAAGCGGAACGGTTTTTGATAAGGACAGTTTGTACTTAAGAGACTTATATATTGAATTCACCGCTCTGGCTGACGGAGTTTTGGAATTTCAGGTGTGGCAATAAGCTAGTATGAAGGGAATACATATAAAGTCTATGATAATAGTATAAGTATTGAGGCGAAAGGTGAAACTACTTATAATTTTGGGTACAGGAAAAGTGAAACTTATATTGGTTCACTGCGGTTCATGCCTTCAGAATCAGGCGAAAAGAAGCCTGATGTAATATATGCGCCACAGGCGGAAGATGAGAAAGAATATGCGCCGCCGTTTACCGTATGGACATTTGACAGTATGCCGCTTGATATAGAGAATAATATACCTGTTCAGAAGGAAACGCTGTATGGAAGTATGGAGGGATTCAATTTCCGGCAGGGGACACAAAAGCAGGCATATTAATTGTTAATATAGAAAATCCGACAAAAAATAATATTACAGTTAATTTTGACGTGATAGGTCATTTCAAACTGCTTGGTCAGCGGTGTTTTAATTATACTATGAGCAATAGCGAGGGAACAGTTTCAGATTTATCTTTATAACGATAATTATGATACAGTAAAGGGAATTGTTGCCTGCGGTGAAATTATCGCAGATTATACTAATGTCTAGACAGAAACTTGGTCCGGAAGACATTGTAATGATTATAACATCGCATTATATGAAGCTTATCAGTGAAGAAAAATGAGTCTGATATTGTAGGATATATTGATAACGGCAGAAGTTAATAAGGCGAGGGATTTGGCTGGAGGCGTCGGCGCCGCGGCAGAAAGAGCAGAGAAGCTTCTGAAATGGTATCAGAATGGTTCAAACAATTATACCGCCGAGCGTTCAAATTTGATTTTGCCGGAGCTTACAAAACAGGTGGCAGATATTATAAAACCAGTTCAATAGACAGACGCATTAACAGACTTATAAAATATAAAATATCAATGCAGCCTTTAAAACATCAATTAAAATCCGTATGACTGAGCATAATAAATGTAATTATGTTTAGCGGTATGGAGGATAGAATGAAGAAATCAGTATGGACGGAGAATACGGAGATACCTAAGTTTGAAAGCTTACATGGAGACAACAGAACGGATGTTCTAATTATAGGAGGGGGTTTGTGCGGTATATTGTGTGCGTATCGTCTACAGCAGGCTGGAATAGACTATATTTTAGCTGAGGGTGACAGAATAGCAAAGGGAATTACTAAGAATACGACAGCTAAAATAACATTTCTGCACGGATTGATATATTCAGAGCTAATTAAAAGGGTGGGAAAAGAAAAGGCGTTAATGTATCTAAACGCTAACGTGACAGCATTGGAGCAATATGAAAAGCTGTGTCATAGTATTGATTGTGATTTTGAGAAAAAAAGCGCGTATACCTATTCTATAGATAAAAGACAAAAAATAGAAGACGAGGTTTGCGCGTTGTGCAGCTTAGGGATAGATGCTGAATTTACTGATACTTTAGAGCTTCCGTTTAAAACAGTGGGGGCTGTAAAGGCTGATAATCAGGCACAGTTTAATACCTTGAAATTTGTTTCGGAAATTTCAAAGGGATTAAATATATATGAAAAAACATTTATACGTGATATAACGCCTCATACGGCTGTTTTTAATAATGGGACAATAACAGCAAACAAAATTATTATAGCAACGCATTTTCCGTTTATTAACAAGCATGGGAGCTATTTTTTGAAGCTGTATCAGCACCGTTCATATGTGGCGGCATTTGAAAATACACAGGAACTAAATGGAATGTATGTTGATGAGTCTGAGAAAGGAATGTCGTTTCGTTCATATAAAAATTTACTGTTTATAGGCGGCGGCGGACATCGAACAGGGAAAAAGGGCGGGAGCTGGAATGAACTTTATGCTTTTGCAAAGAGATACTATCCTAATGCAAAGGAACAATATTCGTGGGCAGCGCAGGACTGTATGAGTCTTGATAAGATTCCGTATATAGGCTGTTATTCAAAAATGACACCAGATATGTATGTCGCGTCAGGATTTAATAAATGGGGTATGACCTCTTCTATGGCGGCAGCCATTATACTTACGGATATGGTATGCGGAAAAGAAAATGAATTTGCAGATGTGTTTTCTCCTCGGAGGAGTATTCTGAAGCCTCAGCTTGCGGTAAACGGTTTTGAAGCTGCAATGAATTTGTTGACTCCGACTGTAAGAAGATGTCCGCATCTTGGCTGTGCGCTGAAATGGAATAGAGCAGAGCATACATGGGACTGTCCGTGTCACGGTTCGCGTTTTGAAACAAACGGAAAGCTTATAGATAATCCTGCTACAGGAAACGCGAAGATTAAAAATAGGAGATTTGAGTAAAAAGTCAGTACAAAATATAAGTAATATAACAAAAGATATTGCAATTTTTGAAAAAATCTGATAGAATATTAGCAAATGCTAACCAGCTTTTGAAATTTATATAAACGGAGTGATAAGGATGTCAATAAGAATTGGAATTTTAGGATACGGTAATCTTGGAAGGGGCGTTGAATGTGCGATTAAGCAAAATAATGATATTTCTTTAGCCGCAGTTTTTACGCGCCGTGACCCGTCTGAGGTGGAAATTCTTACGGAAGGCGTAAAAGTGTATTCGGTAAATGATATTGAAGCGCATAAAAATGAAATAGACGTTATGATTTTATGCGGCGGAAGCGCCACGGATTTACCTGAACAGACGCCTGAATATGTGAAGTATTTTAATGTAATTGACAGTTTTGACACACACGCAAAAATTCCGGAGCATTTTATGGCTGTTGACGCGGAGGCAAAGGCTAATGGTCATGTGGGGATTATTTCAGTAGGATGGGACCCCGGTATGTTTTCACTGAACAGACTGTATGCAAATGCTATTCTGACAGATGGCAATGACTATACATTTTGGGGAAGAGGAGTAAGTCAGGGACATTCTGACGCTGTAAGACGAATTGACGGAGTGAAGGACGCAAGACAGTATACTGTACCGGTAGAAAAAGCGCTTGAATCAGTAAGAAACGGCGAAAATCCGGAGCTGTCAACTCGTGAAAAGCATATGCGCGAGTGTTATGTTGTCGCGGAGGAAGGCGCGGATTTAAAGCGTATTGAGAATGAAATTAAAACAATGCCGAATTATTTTGCGGATTATGATACTACTGTTCATTTTATCTCTGAAGATGAACTGCTGGCAAACCACGCCGGTATTCCTCACGGAGGCTCGGTTATAAGAACAGGACGAACAGGATGGAACGGTGAGCATAAGCATGTTATTGAATACAGTCTGAAGCTTGATTCCAACCCTGAATTTACATCATCTGTGCTTATAGCTTATGCAAGAGCGGCATACCAAATGAATAAAGAGGGACAGACGGGCTGTAAGACAGTGTTTGATGTTGCTCCGGCATATTTGTGCTCACAGAGCGGGGAAGAGCTTAGAAAGAATTTATTGTAATATATAGATATATTGAGCAGCCTTTGGGCTGCTTTTTATATAAAAACAGATTTTTCCAAAAAAGGTATTGCAAAATATGCTATTATATTATATAATTATAAATACAATCAGACTACAGAGTAGGTTTGCGCGCGTAAAGTGCCGGGTGAACGGGGAGTTGTCATTCGGACGAAAAGCATTAACGCTTGCGGTGCGCCGACCGCATCCCGCTGAAAAAATAGTGAGCATCTCTTTTTTTGGCAATGTTTGATTGCCAGAAAATTTATGGAGGTGTTTTTCTATGCTCAAAAAATTTAAAACGTCAGCGCAAAATCTGACAACAACAAGAGGACTTGTCATGACGGCAATGTTTATTGCGATGCATGCGGTGCTTGGGATTTTTAAATTCCAGTTTGTACTTGAAAACAGAATAACGCTTACCTTTGCGGTTACTGCTGCCGCGGGCGCGTTGCTTGGACCGGTTCCCGCGATGGTGGTGGGCGCCTTGGGTGACATTCTCGGATATTTCCTTAATCCTGGAGGCGGAATGTATTTCTTTGGCTTTACTGTATCCGCTATGCTGGGGGGATTGGTGTATGGAATATGTCTTTATAAGCGGAGCTCGAAACGGGCTGTATGGTGGATAATTTTATCCGTATTTCTGATTACGCTGTTTGTGAATATTATTCTTAATACTTACTGGCTGTCTGTAATGTATAACAAGGCATATCACATTTTTGCGGTGGAGCGTATTATAAAGAATTTTGTAGCGTTTCCACTGCATGTAATCATCATTTTCGCGCTCTTTATGCTGATAGACAGAACAGGCGTTAGGAAAAAATATCTATAATAAACAAAATCTTTGTCGAAAATTCTCCAAAATCATTAAAATGTGTCACTTGCAAAAGTATGGAATATATGATATATTTTAATATGTGACATATATGTAAAATATATGATAGAATTACATACGTTTCCGCTAAAAAGGAGAATTACTATGACAAATAATTTTATAAGCGATGAGACACCTATTGTAGGCAAGCTGAGTATTATCAGTATGAAGGGCTGTGAGGCTATAACTGCCAGAATTGATGAGTATTTAAAAGCCTTCCGGCACTGTGAGAATATTGATACATATGTCACGCATGTCAATTGTCCGCGGTTTGGTACCGGTGAGGGTAAATGCGTTATTGATGAGACTGTAAGAGGGCATGATGTTTATATTATATGTGACGTGTTTAATTACGGGGTTACATATAAAATGTATGGTGTTGAAAATCACATGAGTCCTGATGACCATTTTCAGGATTTGAAGCGTATTATAGCTGCTATGGGCGGAAAGGCAAGACGTGTGACGGTTGTTATGCCTATGCTTTATGAGGGCAGACAGCACAGAAGAAGCGGACGTGAGTCTCTTGACGCGGCTCTTATGCTTCAGGAGCTTGTTAATATGGGTGTTGCGAATATTATCACGTTTGACGCTCATGACCCGAGAATTTCAAATGCGATTCCGTTGTCAGGCTTTGATGATGTACAGGCTACATATCAGATGATAAAAGCACTGGTTAGAAATGTTCCTGATATTTCAATGAATAAGTTTGATACTATTGTAATATCTCCGGATGAGGGCGGTATGTCAAGATGTATGTACTATTCTTCAGTTTTAAAGCTGGACCTCGGCATGTTTTATAAACGCCGTGACTATTCAAGAATTGTAAACGGTAAAAATCCTATTGTTGCTCATGAATATCTTGGACGTGATGTGAACGGTATGGATGTTATTATTGTAGATGATATGATTTCCTCTGGTGAATCTGTTATAGATGTGGCAACAAATCTTAAAAAGCAGGGAGCAAAGAGAATATTTGTATTCGCTTCCTTTGGCTTGTTCTGCAACGGGCTTGACTGCTTTGACAATGCTTTTAAAAACGGTATTGTGGATAAGATTTTCACAACAAACCTTATTTACAGAAATCCGGAGCTTGCTAATCGTGAGTGGTATTGTGAGGTTGATATGTCAAAGTATATGTCACTTCTTATTGACACGCTTAATCATGATGAAACTATATCAAAGCTGCTTGACCCGGTAAATAAAATTAACGCCCTTGTTGATAAGCTGGAAAATAAATAATTATAGGAGAGAAAAGCTATGCAGTGTGTTTTGTTGGCGGCAGGCTATGCTACAAGGCTGTATCCTCTTACGGAGAATAAGCCGAAGGCTCTTTTAAAGCTTGGGGAAAAAACTATTCTGGATATGGTTGTTGATAAAATAAACGAAATTCCGGATGTTGAAAATATCTACATTGTTACAAATGAAAAGTTTTTTTCTGATTTTACGAAATGGCGTGATGAATACACAGGCTTGAAGAGGGTTAAGGTTATTAATGACCATACAACAGGCAACGATAACAGGCTGGGAGCTATAGGCGACCTCAAATATGTTATTGACATGGAAAATATAGACGATGAAATACTTGTTATGGCCAGTGATAATATATTTGATTTTTCGCTTAATGATTTTGTTAATGTCTATCGTGAAAAGAAAAGCGATATGATTTGCGCCCATAGAATAGATAATGCTGAGGACCTTCATACTATGGGAGTTGTTCAGCTTGACGACAGTGGTAAGGTGCTGGATTTTGAGGAGAAACCGAAAAATCCAAAAACAGATTTGGGTGTTCCGCCGTTTTATTTGTATAAGAAGGACACTTTGTCTTTGATAGGCATGTATCTTGATGAAGGAAATAACCCTGACGCGCCAGGGCATTTTGTTCCGTGGCTTCTGTCCAAAAATGATGTTTACGCCTATGTCTTTGACGCTGTGCGTATTGATATAGGAACTCCTGAAAGCTATTATAATGCGTGTGACAGACTGGAAAAGGGTATTTTGTTTAAAAAATAAATAAGAGCTTTTAATCAAAACGGTATAGCCAAGCTATGCCG
>CAJUFV010000205.1 GCA_910585795.1 uncultured Clostridia bacterium
GCCATTTTAATTCTTACTTTGCCGCTGTCAACTATCAATAACATTTCCTCAATTAGATAATTCAAGCGAATATACTCAAATATACTGCTCTTAGAAACATTAAATTCTTTTGATAGTATCTCTTTTATCTCATCAGTAATCTCAGTCCACCCGGTGGACTGACTTCCATATTTCTCCCTTTTTAGACATTCATTACGCAGCATATATATCCTTGCGCGCTCCGAAGGTAATATCTTATCCCTTTGCAAAAGGTTCGATTTGATAACGATATTTGCCGCTTCTGTATCAGTACACTTAATAATGCGTACATCTGCCTCTGTTTCACCGTTGAACTTCAGCGCCTCCATTCGTCTGTGACCGCTTAAAATTTCATACCTGCCGCCAAAGCCTAACACTCGCACAAGGATTGGGTTTAACAGTCCATGCTCCTTAATATCCTCCGCAAGCATTTCAAGAGCCTTATTATGCACAACTCTAAACGGGTGCTTTGAATACGCTTCTGTATCGGCTATCTTTATTCTTGTTACAGGTATCAACTCAAACTCCTGTTCAAAATCCATATAAATTCCTCCCTTCCCGCCTTGTTTGTTAGAAATTTGTCAATATACAATTACTTCTATGTTCCTTTCCAGAGCATAGTGATTCCTCCTTTTTTAGGCTGTATAATAAAAGTTGTGGTATAGAAAAAAGAGCACAACAGCTCCCTATCCTGTATAATGGAATTATCACCCAACCATTTAGGAGGAATTTGTTATGCTCTATACTCATTATACACAAAATATTGGCTGTTATTATACAGCCAAAAAGACTTAAACTTCCATAAAGAAATTTAAGTCTTTTTCATTCATAGTTTGACAGAATACACCGGCTTTGCCCACTAAACATTGAAAACGATATTTATATGGCTTACAATCATATGCTGAAAATATGTCAGGCAAATGACTGTAAACCACAATTTTTCAATTTTGCGAGGAATGCAAAAAGCTGATAAACCTCATAGGTATCAGCTTTTTTGGCTCACCTATTTACTTAATAGACGAACAATTTTATATAACAGAATGTTTACTATTCTTTATGTCAAGGATATAACAGAAAACCCGCCGGAGCGTCCGGCGGGTTATTTTATAATTCTATCGCGTTTCCTGTATCTGCTTTATATTGTGTCTGTAATGCACGTTTTACATATCTGCCGATACTCTCATTGTTTGCCTTTGCGACAGCTTCAATATAGGGCTTCATATCTTTTTTAACAGTTATTTCTATACGCGCATAATTATTTTTAACATATTTATGCACCGCCGCTTGTTGTGCCTTTGATATTGCCATTATCCCGCCGCCTCCTGTGTTTGTGTTATTCCGTTTTCCCAAAGTTCCGTACATTCAAGGTCAATGTAATCATTCCACGATATACCATAGCCGCCCACGTCAGTTTTTACGCACTTAAAAAGCGTGGTATTTTTCAAAGGCTTAAAATCCTCTATGCGCTCCATTAGCGGCTTTACATCATATAGCTTAGTAATGCCATTTTGAAACGTAACGCGTAAAATAAAGTCGTGGAGCGGATCAACATTTTTTATCTTTTCAAACATCTTAATACCTCCTACGAATAACCGTCCGCCGCTTTATTCAAGCGGCGGTAGCTTTACAAAATTTTGAGTTTCCCATATCTGCAACAATTCTTTTTCGTGCAGTTCCACCCATTCAGCAAGTATTTTTTCGGCTCTGTGCGGCAAGTCCCCGTCTATTATTTCCCTTGTTTTAATATTCATAACTCCGATATATTCATTTTCATATATCGCGTGAATATGTGGCGGGTTATGCTCACTCTGTAAAAAGTACATTTTTACAATCAA
>CAJUFV010000206.1 GCA_910585795.1 uncultured Clostridia bacterium
AAACTAATTGTATATAAATATGTCAATTTTCGGTATTTATACTTGACACTTTTAATGTATAGAGGTAAAATATATTAATGGATATGTAAAATTTTATGGAGGATTAAATATATGGATACAATGCAGGGGTTAAAGCGTACACATTACTGCGGAGAGGCGGAAGGAATAGGCAATGAAATTGTAGTAGGCGGTTATGTGCAGAAGGTAAGAGATTTGGGAAATCTTATCTTTATAGATTTACGCGATAGAACAGGTATAGTTCAGCTTGCCTTTGATGATGCGACAGACAGGGATATTTTTGAAAAAGCGTCTGCGTGTCACAGTGAATATGTTCTTATGGCTAAGGGTATCATTCGAGAAAGAGAAAGTAAAAATCCTGATTTAAAAACAGGTAATATAGAGATTGATGTTAAGGATTTAAGAATTCTTGCAAAGGCGCAGACCCCGCCGTTTGAAGTTGTTGACGATACGAATGTAAATGAGGAGCTAAGATTAAAATACCGTTATCTTGACCTTAGAAGAAAGGTTTTGCAGGATAATATCATTATGCGAAGCAAAATTGCAAAGACAGCCAGAGATTATTTTTATGAAAATGGTTTTATTGAAATAGAAACACCTATGATGATAAAATCTACACCAGAGGGGGCAAGAGATTATCTTGTGCCTTCAAGAGTGCGCAAGGGAAATTTTTATGCTCTTCCACAGTCGCCGCAGATGTATAAGCAGCTGCTTATGATTTCCGGCTTTGACAGATATATTCAGCTTGCGAGATGTTTTCGTGACGAGGATTTGAGAGCGGACAGACAGCCTGAATTTACTCAGATTGACCTTGAAATGTCATTTGTTGATGTAGAGGATATTCTGGAAATGAATGAAGGCTTTATAAAGCGTTTGTTTAAAGATGTTCTTGATGTGGATATACCAACTCCTTTGCCAAGACTTACCTATAAAGAGGCGATGGAGCGTTATGGTTCAGATAAGCCGGACACCCGCTTCGGCATGGAAATTACTGATATTTCCGCACTGGTAAAAAACAGTGGATTTGGGGTATTTTCATCTGCAATAGAGGCGGGAGGCAGTGTAAGGGCAATTGTAGCAAAAAATGCCGCCAACTCTCTGACAAGAAAAGAAATTGACAAGCTGACTGAATATGTAAGGGGAATAGGAGCAAAGGGACTTGCGTTTATAAGATGGATTGACGAAGAGCCTTCGTGCGGATTTGCTAAATTTCTTGCTGATGGTGAATTGGAAGCAATTCTCAATAAAGTTGATGCGCGAAAAGGCGATGTTGTTCTTATTATAGCGGACAAAAATAAAGTAACTCTACCGGTTTTAGGTGCATTGCGGTTAAAAGTCGCTAAACAGCTTGATATTATTCCTGACGGATATAATTTTCTTTGGATTACAGAATTTCCGTTTTTTGAATATGATGAAGAAAGTGATTCGTGGGTGGCAATGCATCATCCGTTTACAATGCCTATGGACGAATGTATTCAGTATCTTGATTCTGAACCAGGCAGAGTAACGGCTAAAGCATATGATTTGGTTTTGAATGGTACTGAGCTTTCAAGCGGGTCTATACGAATTACTGATTATGAGCTTCAGCAGAAAATGTTCCGAGCATTGGGACTGTCAGATGAAGAAATTGAGGCTAAGTTCGGATTCCTTGTTGAAGCGTATAAATACGGTGCGGCCCCTCACGGCGGTATGGGAATAGGCCTTGACCGTCTTGCTATGATAATGACTGGCAGTGACAGCTTACGTGATGTTACAGCGTTTCCAAAGGTACAGAATGCGTCTGAGCTCATGTCAGGAGCACCTAATGCTGTTGATGATGAACAATTGAAAGAACTGTCAATAAGCATAGTGTCTGAAAAGAGCGATAAATAATTTGAAGGAGTATATGAATATGGATAATTTGTGGGCAAAAACTATTCCGTATTGGAATGACGCATATATAGAAGGAAATGAGAGTACACCGAGAGTACCGACAATAACAGTTTATGAGGCGCAATCCAAAGGCGCGGTTGTTATATTTCCCGGAGGAGGATATGTAGGCAGGGCTAAGCATGAGGGAGAAGGCTATGCAAAGTGGCTGCAGTCAATAGGAATAACATCCTTTGTAGTTGAATATAGAGTTGCGCCATACAAGCATCCCGCGCAGATAAGCGATGCTATGCGCGCTGTAAAATATGTTCGTTATTATGCCGAAAAATACGGAATAGACAAAGATAAAATAGCGGTAATGGGTTCAAGCGCGGGCGGACATCTTGCCGGTTCAGTATCAGTACATTTTGATAAGAAAATGTATGAACCGACAGATGAAATAGATAGAGAAAGCTGCCGTCCTAATGCGTCAATTTTATGTTATCCGGTTATAGATATGTTTGAATACAGACATGACGGTTCAAGGATGAATTTAATCGGGGAGAGAGCTTTGCATGCAAACAAGGAACTGATGTCGCTGTATATGCATGTTACTGATGACACGCCGCAGGCGTTTATATGGCATACATCTACAGACCAGACTGTTCCTGTAGAGAATTCGCTTATGTATGCCAATGCTCTAAGTAAAAAGCAAATTCCGTTTGAACTTCATGTTTATCCTATTGGACATCACGGACTGGGGCGTGCGCTGGAGCTTCCTCATGTTGCTCAGTGGACTAATGCTCTGGAAAATTGGCTTAAATTTATAGAGTGGATATAAAATTTAAAGGATATGCTCTGGCATATCCTTTTTAGTGTCCATTTTTATATATGTAGATGAAATGTTATATGTATTTGTAATGATGTGATTATGAATAGTAAAAACAATTGTACGAAGAAAAGATGAAATCGAAGTTATTGTATTGATCAATAGGGTGTTTAGATTATATGCAAAAATATTATATTAATAAAATGTGGAATACAGCAGCTTATATGGTTCCTAAATCATATTCATAATATTAGAAAAGAGATTAAAAATTTTTTTGGACAAATTGGTGCAAACTCGAACAGGATTTTTAAAGTATAATGAGTTATAATTAGTTTAGATAAGCCTGCAAATAAAAAGTCAAGTACTTTTTAGAAAAAAATAAAAAAGATTTATGCAGAAAAAATAGCAAGAGAAAAAGACCACCGTATAACGCCGGTCAAATAGGGCGAAAAGATATATTTACTCT
>CAJUFV010000207.1 GCA_910585795.1 uncultured Clostridia bacterium
ATAAGCTTTACTTGTGAAAAATTATTGAAGTGATTGTTTGATATTGACATTTAATTGTAAATGAATTTATATATGTCAGTTTGTATAAATTTGAAATTAAATGTGTGTAAAAATATATCTGAGATAAAAAATGGCTTTAAGCCATTTTTTTATCTCATGATTATGTCTTCACGGTTTGGACCATTTGAAACGATTTTAATGGGGACTTCAAGTTCCCGCTCAACAAATTCAATATAATTTCGGCAATTTTCAGGAAGGTCCATATATTTCTTTATTCCTCTTATATCTGATTTCCAGCCTGGAAGTACTTTTAAAACAGGCTTTGCTTTTTCAAGCTTGTTAGTAGTAGGGAAATCGCGGATTACTTTTCCGTCTAGCTCATAACCGATACATACCGGTATTTCATCAAGATAACCCAACACATCAAGTACGGTAAACGCTACTTGTGTTGTACCCTGAACACGGCAGCCATAGCGTGAAGCAACACAGTCAAACCAGCCCATACGTCTTGGTCTTCCGGTTGTGGCGCCAAATTCTCCGCCGTCTCCGCCGCGGCGTCTTAATTCATCTGCCTCTTCGCCGAATATTTCTGAGACAAAGGCTCCTGCGCCTACTGCTGATGAATATGCCTTTACAACTGTTATAATTTCCTTGATTTCATATGGCGGAATACCGGCGCCTACCGCTCCGTATCCGGCAAGAGTAGATGATGATGTAGTCATAGGATAAATGCCGAAATCCGGGTCCTTAAGGGAACCAAGCTGTCCTTCAAGAAGGATATTTTTTCCGCTGCTGATTGCCTCATGCATGAATTTGACAGAGTCTATAACATATGGTTTAATCATTTCACCGTATTCTTTGAGTGTATTGAAAAGCTCTTTCTTGTCAATCAGCGGTTTATGGTATATATGCTCCAGAAGAAGGTTTTTAACTTCGAGAACATTAGATATTTTTTCTTTTAACAGTTCATCATCAGAGAAAAGCTCCCATACCTGAAATCCGATTTTAGAGAATTTGTCTGAAAAAAACGGAGCAATACCTGATTTAGTTGAACCGAACTGACGGTCTGAAAGTCTTTCTTCCTCATATTGGTCAAAAAGCTTGTGATAAGGCATAAGCACTTGCGTTCTTTCTGATACAACAATATTTGGCTTCGGCACTCCGCGCGAGACAACCTCGTTAATCTCTTTTATAAGCGCAGGAATATCAAGTGCTACTCCGTTGCCAATCATATTTATTACATTCTGATTGAATGAGCCTGACGGAAGCAAATGCAGAGCAAATTTGCCGTAATCATTTATAATGGTGTGTCCGGCATTTGCGCCTCCTTGGAATCTGATAACTATATCAGAATCTGCGGCAAGCATATCAGTAATTTTTCCTTTGCCTTCATCTCCCCAGTTTGCGCCAACGATTGCTTTTACCATAATTTTATACCAACTTTCTATTTAAAATTGTCTGTAATTATACGTTGATTTCTACTTCTATACCCAGTAAATCTCTATTTTTTTCAAGAATAGGAAGAACATAGTCATTCAGGAAGTCTTCCACCTGCTGCGGCGCGCGTCCGACATAGTTTTCGGGCTTCATAACGGCGTTGATTTCATCAATAGTAAGTCCGAAGGACGAATCAGCCGCGATAAGCTCGGCAAGGTTATTTTCTTTACCCTCTACTTTGACTGTCTTTCCCGCCTCCATTGAGTAAACTCTTATTTTTTCATGTAAATCCTGTCTGTCGCCGCCTTTTTTGACAGCGTTCATCATTATATTTTCTGTGGCCATAAACGGAATTTCACGCATAAACTGCTGATGTATAACTTTGTCATAAACAACAAGTCCGTCAACAACATTTATATACAAATTTAAAATGGCATCTACTGCGAGGAATGCTTCAGGAACCGAAATTCTTTTGTTTGCGCTATCGTCAAGCGTTCTTTCAAACCACTGCGTAGAGGCTGTAATTGCGGGATTTAGCGCGTCCACAATAACGTATCTTGCAAGAGAACCTATTCTTTCGCTTCTCATAGGGTTTCTCTTGTATGCCATAGCGGAAGAGCCAATCTGTGATTTTTCAAAAGGCTCCTCGATTTGCTTCAAATGCTGAAGAAGTCTTATATCGTTTGAGAATTTGTACGCGCTTTGTGCTATAAGGCTAAGTACATTAAGCATCTGAGAGTCAAGCTTTCTCGGATATGTTTGTCCGCTTACAGGGAAAGAGCTAGTGTATCCCATTTTTTCAGCTATTTTTTTGTCAAGCTCTTTACATTTTTCGTGATTGCCTTCAAAAAGCTCAAGGAAGCTTGCCTGTGTGCCTGTTGTACCTTTACAGCCGAGAAGCTTTGCCTTTGACAGCTGATAATCAATATCTTCAAGGTCCATAAGCAGGTCTTCAAGCCATAGTGCCGCACGCTTGCCGACAGTAGTTGGCTGAGCCGGCTGAAAATGTGTAAATGCAAGGGTAGGTAAATCCTTGTATTCTTTTGCGAATTTTGTCAGCTCACCTATAAGACAAATAAGTTTTTTCTTTATAAGCCGCATGGCTTCTGTCATGATTATAATATCGGTATTGTCGCCTACATAACAGCTTGTCGCTCCCAGATGGATAATAGGCTTAGCGTCTGGACACTGTACTCCGTACGCGTATACATGAGACATTACGTCATGACGCACTTCTTTTTCACGTTCTTTTGCAATATCATAATTTATGTCATATACATGCTCTTTCATTTGAGCAATCTGTTTATCAGTTATATCAAGTCCAAGCTCCTGCTCACTTTCAGCAAGCGCAATCCACAGCTTTCTCCATGTAGAAAATTTTTTGTCCGGGGAAAATATATACTGCATTTCTTTTGACGCGTAACGGGAGTTCAGCGGACTTTCATAAGTATCTGTTGCCATAAAAATTCTCCTATTATAAACCTAATCTTTTAAATACTTCGTTATATGCTTCCTCGACATTGCCCATATCTCGTCTGAAACGGTCTTTATCAAGCTTTTCATGTGTTTGAGCGTCCCATAGACGGCATGTGTCAGGTGATATTTCGTCTGCCAGAATAATCTGTCCGTCCGGTGTTCTGCCAAACTCAATTTTGAAGTCTACAAGCTCTATATTAATACTATCAAAATATGCTTTAAGAACATCATTTACTTTATAAGTAAGGTCCGCAATTGTATCAAGGTCTTCTTTGCTTGCCGCGCCGATTGCTATAATCTGGGAGTCGTTAATCATAGGGTCGCCCAGGTCGTCATCCTTTAAGCAGTATTCAAGTGTTGTACAATTGAGCTTTTTACCCTCCTCAACACCAAAACGCTTTGAAAAACTTCCGGCGGCAATATTTCTGATAATAACCTCAAGAGGCACAATTGTAACTTTTTTGACAACTGTTTCTCTGTCAGAAAGCTCCTCCACAAAATGCGTTGGAATACCTTTCTTTTCCATTATCTGCATAAGAAAGTTTGACATTTTGTTGTTGATGACACCTTTGCCTGAAATCTGTCCTTTTTTAAGACCGTTAAACGCAGTAGCGTCATCTTTGTAGTCAACGATATATAGGTTTTCATCTGTAGTCTTAAAAACCTTTTTCGCCTTTCCTTCATAAAGCTGTTCTAATTTTTCCATACTTATCAGTTCCTTTCCGTAAATTCATCAATGTGTGAACATAGATTTACCAATATATTATATTATAAAGTCCTGACAAAATCAAGACTTTATGCATAACTTTAGAAAATTACACAATAAAATATACGCGGATAAATTAGCTATTGAAAAATATGGCTGATTGAGGTATAATAAATAAAATAAGGATAAGCAACGAAAGGACTTGTATATAATGGATTTGGATTTAAAGGATATTGAGAAAGCCGCTAAAAGGCTTGAGGCGACAATTCACAGAACAAAGATAGAATCGTCAAAAACCTTTTCAGATATGACGGGAGCGGAAGTGTATCTTAAATTTGAAAATCAGCAAAAGACCGGTTCATTTAAAATCAGAGGCGCGTCAAATAAAATCGCGGCTCTTGTGGAACGCGGAGAAATAAAAGCGGCGGTCGCGTCATCAGCGGGTAATCATGCGCAGGGAGTGGCATATGCTTCTCACGTGCATAATATTCCGGCAACGATTGTAATGCCAAAGTCTACTCCTATAGCGAAGGTCAGTGCTACTGAAGGTTACGGCGCAAGGGTTGTGCTACATGGTGACTGCTATGATGACGCGTACAACAAGGCTGTTGAGATTCAGGAAAAAGAAGGCGCTACATTTCTGCATCCATTTGATGATTTTGAGGTTATGGCCGGACAGGGTACAATCGGTATAGAAATTCTTGAAGACCTTCCTACAGTTGATATGGTCATTGTCCCTGCCGGCGGCGGCGGACTGCTTTCCGGTGTCGCGGCGTGTATAAAGCAGATTAATCCGCGAGTGCAGATAGTAGGCGTGCAGGCTGAGGGCGCGGACGCGATAAGCAGGTCCTTTAATGAAAAGAAAATGATAGTTACAGATACGGCAACTACTATCGCGGACGGTATTGCCGTAAAGGCGCCGGGTGAGCATACTATGGAAATGATTAATAAATATGCTGACGCCGTAGTGACCGTATCGGATGCCGAAATCTCAGAGGCAATACTGTTGCTGTTAGAAAGAACAAAACAGGTTGTGGAGCCGGCCGGAGCGACTACGCTGGCGGCAGTGCTGAACGGCAGAGTTGATGTTAAGGACAAAAAGGTTGTTTGCGTGCTTTCGGGCGGTAATGTTGATGTTAGTTTTATTCAGAGAATAATAGACCTTGGTCTTGTCAGCCGAGAGAGAAAGCTCAAATTCAGAACTACATTGCTTGATATTCCCGGAAGTCTGGAGCATCTGTCAAAGGTATTGTCTGATTCCAGCGCGAATATAATTATGGTACAGTATGACCGCTGGAGCGCGGATTTGGACCCTAATGAGGCAATTATACATATTGCCTGTGAGGTGGGAGGAAAGGAACACGGTGAAAAAACTGTTAAGGCTTTGGAAAGAAACGGGTATACTGTTATAAAGGAATAAAAATATTTCAGTGAATAATCTGTGAAAGGAATCAGTATTTATAGCTATGGTAAAAAAATCTCTTATTTCACTTGTATATGAGGCGGCTTCAATCCAGCGCTGGAATGACCATATTCGACCGTGGACGGGTTTTACGGAGCTTGATAAGCAGGCACATAAAATGTTTTACGCGTATGTTCTTGCAAAATGTGAGGGCAGCGGCACGGATATGATAAAGCTTATAGAAGGCGGAATATTTGAGTTTTTTCACAGAATTGTTATGACAGACATAAAGCCGCCTATTTATCATAAGCTTGTTAAGGAGAAGGGATATCAGATAGACCGCTGGGTGATGTCCGAGCTTCAGGAGCATATGGAGGGTATAGGCGGAGGATTTTTTGAGCGTATGGAGAAGTATTATACGGATAAATCCTATTCATCGCTTGAAAAACAGATTTTGAAGGCGGCGCATTATCACGCGAGTAACTGGGAATTTAAGATAATATATCCTATGAATACCGAAACATTTGGTATTGAGCAGGTAAAGCGTGAAATGACAGAGGGACTGGCCGCGTGTGATACGTTTAACGGATTTCGTTATTTTGCGGGAAGTGAGTATTTGAGGAATTTTCTGTCGCTTATAGGGAAACTGAGATATCAGCAGAGATGGGCGAAGGCCGTAAGAATGCCGCAGACGTTTGTTATGGGACATATGCTGGTAGTTGCGATACTTTCTTATTTTATGACTCTTGAGCTTGACAGACCATGCGGAAAGCGTCTGGAAAATAACTTTTTTGCGGGGCTTTTTCATGACTTGCCTGAGGTGCTGACGCGTGATATAGTGTCACCGGTTAAAAACAGTGTTAAAGGGTTGGACAGTATAATAAGTGAAATAGAGGATGAACAGATGCGTGAGGTTATATATCCGCTTTTGCCTCCGTCATGGCGCAGTGAAATAGAATACTACACCCAGAACGAATTTGATTCAAAAATAATTGATGACGGGGACATTGATATGGTAACGTCTGATATTATAAATGAAAAATATAATGATGATAAATACAATCCGATAGATGGGCAGATTATCCGTGGCTGTGACCATTTATCCGCTTACATTGAGGCGTATATGTCACTGAGCTATGGTATTAAATCCGAGCAGATGATGAGCGGATATCAGCATTTACGGCAGCGATACAGTAATAAGCTTATAGGCGGGATTGATTTTAGTAAATTGTTTGGATATTTTGTATTATGAGAAAATATAGAAATATGACGGAGCAGAGTGAGCTGACATTTGAGGAAGCTAAAGATAAAGCACTTCGTTTGCTTGAATTCCGTTCACACAGTGAAAAGGAGCTTTCAGATAAGCTGAAACGAGCAGGCGCGAAGGAATTTGACATTGAAGAAGTTCTTGAGTTTTGCCGTAACTATGGTTTTGTAAATGACAGACAGTATGCGCTTTCAAAGGCGAGGGATTTGAAAAATCTTAAAAAGTATGGCAATCAGCGCATAAAAGCGGAGCTTTACAGTAAGGGTATTCAGTCGGAATATGTAGAAGAAGCGATTGACGAGCTTGGCGATGATGAGGATAATATGCTTATGCCTCTGGTTGAAAAAAAACTTCGCGGTGATTTTGCGAAGAAAAATATTGATAAATGCATACGATATTTTTTATATCGCGGATATAATTTCAGCGATATAAAAAATTGTATAGAAAAAATAAGGGAAGAATATTGTGAGGAATAAATCTAAACAAAATTCATGTGCTTAACTGTAATTTGGGACATAAAATGTGTTTACGTGTTTTTTTGAAGATGATTTAATTTGAGTCCTGAATTGGTGAAAGGAGCTAATATATATAATTATGTATAATATAGGTCTTGTTTCGCTGGGATGCGCGAAAAATCAGACGGATGCCGAAATTATGCTTGGGATACTGTCGGAGGATGGTTACGGCATAACTAATGACCCATCCGAAGCGGATATTATTATTGTTAATACCTGCGGTTTTATTGAGTCGGCAAAACGTGAGTCAATAGATGTCATACTTGAAATGGCTCAGTATAAAGAGGACAGATGTAAGCTGCTTATAGTCTCGGGTTGTCTTGCTGAGCGCTATAGTGATGAGATAAAGACGGAATTACCTGAGGTAGACGCGATAGTGGGCACAGGTGACTATGATAAAATTGCTCAGATAATAAAGGACGCGTTTAACGGAGAAAAAATAGTTATATGCGGACATAAGGACAGAACTCCGCAAGAAAGACTTCCCAGAATTCTGTCAACACCTCCGTATACGGCATATCTGAAAATTGCCGACGGCTGTGACAATAATTGTACATATTGTGCGATTCCTATGATACGTGGGCATTTTAGAAGCAGAAAAATAGAGGACATTGTTGCGGAAGCACATACTCTGGCTGAAAACGGCGTTAAGGAGATAATACTGATAGCGCAGGACACGTCGCGTTACGGAAAGGATTTGTACGGAGAAAATTCGCTTGATAAGCTGCTTGAAGAGCTGGTAAAGGTAGAGGAAATAGAATGGATAAGAGTGCATTATTTCTATCCTGAGGCTATTACGGACAGTCTGATTGACACGATGGCAAAATATGACAAAATATGTAATTATATTGATATGCCTGTACAGCACGGTAATAATTACATTTTAAGACGCATGGCAAGACGTACAACACAGGAGGAAATGCTTGAAAAGATTGAGAAAATCCGAAAGAAAATGCCTGACTGCGTAATCCGAACATCTATTATTGTAGGATTTCCGGACGAGAGTGACGAGTGTTTTAATGATTTATATGAATTTGTAAGAAAGGTCAGGTTTGACCGTATGGGAGTATTTACATATTCTCAGGAGGAGGATACTCCGGCGGCGTCATTTCCGAATCAGATAGATGAGGAAATAAAAAATGAACGTCTTGATAAACTTATGAGATTGCAGCAGAAGATTTCTCTGGAGCTGAACAAGGCGAAGCTTGGTCAGACGATGGAGGTGCTTGCAGAGGGGTATGATGCGGACAGCTTTCTGTTTTACGGCCGAAGCAGAGGAGACAGCATAGACGTAGACGGCAGAATATATTTTGCCGCGGAGGAAGAGGTATCTCCGGGAGATATTGTAAAAGTAAAAATTCTTGACGCGGATGAATATGATTTGACGGGTCAGGCGGAAGTAAGGTGATTATATGAACACAGCAAATAAAGTAACAATGATACGTGTAATTCTTGTGCCAATATTTATGCTGCTGCTTTGGATTGATAATACAGTATGTCATTACGCGGCGCTTGGAGTTTTTATTTTAGCTTCAATAACGGACGCGGTTGACGGATATATAGCGAGAAAATATAAGCAGATTACTACATTTGGTAAATTTGTAGACCCGCTTGCGGATAAGGTGCTTACAACCGCCGCATTTTTGCTGCTTATGTATTATGACAGAATGTCTGTGTGGGCGCTTATGATAGTGCTTGTGCGTGAGTTTATGGT
Source organism: uncultured Clostridia bacterium (assembly GCA_910585795.1). GTDB lineage: Bacteria > Bacillota > Clostridia > UBA1381 > UBA1381 > Hominilimicola. The sequence continues at coordinate 8,518 of CAJUFV010000207.1, forward strand.
GTCAGGCGTCAGGCTTGTCGCGGCAGGAGAAGGCAAGGTGGTAGCCGCCAGTATGTGGGGTAAGTTAAAAACTGTTACTCAAATGATTGCGATTATAGCGGCGATGCTCTTACTGCCGTATGACAGCTTTCTTGGTGTCAGCGCGGGTCTTCTTTCAAATATATTAATCTGGATTTCTGTATTGTTTACAGTAATATCAGGTGTGGATTATCTGTTGAAAAACTGGAAGCTGATGGAGATGAAATAAAACGCAGTATATATGCGGAGATTATAAGGAGAATAAACAATGAACGAACTGATTAATGCATTGAAATTTGATGCGAGCGGACTTATTCCTGCTGTTGTACAGAATATTGAAACGAATGAAGTGCTTATGGTGGCGTATATGAATGCGGATACTATAAAGAAAACAGTTGAAACGGGCAGAGCGACTTTTTGGTCAAGAAGCCGTCAGGAGGTATGGGTAAAAGGCGATACCTCCGGTAATTATATGTATGTTAAGGAAATACGTGTTGATTGTGACTGTGATTGCCTTGTTGTACTTGTAAATCCTGCGGGACCTGCCTGTCATACTGGCAATAGAAGCTGTTTTTTCCGTAAGATTGAGGATGGGAAGCTGGTAGAGGACAGTCATGTCCCTGCGCGTTCAGATATACTTGAGCGGGAACAGGCTGTAGTTATTGACAGAAAACAGCATCCTGAGGAGGGAAGCTATACTAATTACTTGTTTGATAAGGGAGAAGATAAAATACTGAAAAAAGTGGGTGAAGAGGCCGCTGAGGTTGTTATTGCTGGTAAAAATCGAAATAAAGAAGAAATCAGCTACGAAGTAGCAGATTTAATTTATCATATGACGGTTATGCTGGTTGATAATGATATGACATGGGATGATATTTATAAGGAAATGGAACGACGCAGAAATTAAATAATACCCATTCATTTTTAATGGATGGGTATTATTTTCGGCTCACTTATTCGCGGGATATTCAAATAACCGCCGCCGATTAGTTTTTGCTTTATATCCTCAGAGATTGCGTTGTACTTTTCAACATACCGAACATTTGACCGGTAGGAACGCTGTAGGTTTGAGCTTATTACAGTATGAATACTTTCAGGCGGTAACAAGGCCCATTCTCTGAGGGTATAGCTGGAACCAACAATTTTTTGAATATCTTCAGGAAGTTTATTAAATTCTTCTTCGCTGTTGTATGTACTGTTGCGAACGGCTTTAAGGATACGATTAAACATTTCTTGTTCTGACATTGGTGGTTCTGTTGTAAATAGTCTGATTGTATTTTTTACGTCTGATATATGCGGCATAAATGGACTTGTGTCAATGATATGCTGTATAGCGGTATTTACTAATTCGTACGGTTCATTTGTCAGCCGGTTCTGCCATACGTTAGCTAATGTCTGTTGTTGAACAGAGGTTAATTTTTGAAAATGTTCCGGATAGCTAGCGCTGAGCAGCGCTAAAATCTTTGTTGTTTCTTCATGATTCATATATTTCTTTCCTTTATCAGTCAAATAAATTATTATCTTGCAGCATATCTAAAAATATGTTTCCGCTGTCGCTGGCTTGTGTGTTTTGTTTTACGTTATCAAAAAACAATCCGTTCCAGTTATTTGTAATTGATTTATCAATGACAGAAAGGACAAACGCCTCCCCGTGCTTGTCCGATTCATTCTGTATTGTTTTAAATAAGCCGTTTAACCCTGTAGGTTTGTATTTCTGACCTCGCTCCTGTTTGTATTGAAGCCACTCAGATACTTTTTCACCTAATATCCCCTCAAAGGGGATTATAGGGGTTATATATCTTTTATCTTCTAT
>CAJUFV010000208.1 GCA_910585795.1 uncultured Clostridia bacterium
ACGCTCTTCCGATCTAGGAAAATAGCTATGGCAAAAGCAAAGATAGACAAAAAAGTAATGCCGGTTAGAAAAAAAAGCCGATGGAAAGAATTTCGCGATAATGCGGAACTCTCCGCGCTGACAGTTCCGGGAATAATTCTTCTGTTGGTGTTTTCGTACATACCGATGCTTGGTATTATAATTGCTTTTAAGGATTATAGAAATAATTTAGGAATTTTTGGAAGTAAGTGGGTAGGTTTTCAGAATTTTAAATTCTTCTTTACTTCACAGGACGCGTGGAGAATAGGTAGAAATACAGTTGGATATGGAGTACTGTTTATAGCGTTAAACCTGATTGCGGCAGTATTTGTGGCGATATTGCTTTACGAAGTGCGTAAAAAGATGGCGCTTAAGTTTTATCAGACAAGTATGATACTGCCGCATTTCCTCTCTTGGGTAATTGTTGGATATATAACCTACATATTATTAGAGCCTGATATGGGAATTTTAAACAAGATAATAAAAGCGTTTGGCGGAGAGGGACTGCAATGGTATTCGGAACCGAAATACTGGATAGTTATTCTGCCTATAGTAAATCTATGGAAGAATATTGGACTTAAAACTATAATGTATTACGCGGCGCTTATGGGAATCGATGAGCAGCTTTACGAAGCAGCACAGTTGGACGGAGCGGGCAGATTTAAGCAAATACTGTATATAACACTTCCATCGCTTATACCGCTTATGACAATTCTTACAATACTGGATGTAGGACATATCATAAAGGGCGATTTCGGTTTATTCTATACAATACCGAGAGATGTCGGACTGCTTTATCCGACAACTGATATTATTGATACATATGTTTACCGCGGATTGAGAACAGGTGATGACATCGGTATTACTACTGCGGTAGGTTTGTTCCAGTCAGTGGTTGGATTTTTGATGGTGGTTGGAACCAACTTAGTAGTAAAGAAGATTTCACCGGAAAATTCATTATTCTAAAAGGAGGGGAATGAAGTGAAGAAAAAAATAAAAGCTTCGGGTGTGGTAATAAATTTATTCTTTTTCATCAGCTCATTATTGTTCATACTTCCATTCGTGCTGATAATAGCGGCATCCTTTACGGAAGAGAGCGCGCTGGTTTCGGAAGGCTATAAACTTATTCCGTCCGTGTTTTCGCTGGAGGCGTATAAATATGTTTTCAGAAGTCCTCAGCAGCTTTTGGATTCGTATAAGATAACAATTATTTATTCATTTGCGGCAACGTTCCTTGGTGTCATTGTAATGTCGATGCTGGCGTATCCGCTTTCAAGACCTAACTATAAATATAAAAAAATATTAACGTTTTTTATATTTTTCACAATGCTGTTTTCAGGCGGACTTGTTCCGAGTTACATATGGATGACAAAATATCTTCATATGGGAGATACAATATGGGTATATATATTCCCATTCCTTGTAAATGCGTTTCATGTAATAGTAATACGGACATTCTTTCAGGGACTTCCGCAGGCGCTTATGGAGTCTGCTAAGATTGACGGCGCAAGTGAGCTGCAAACATTCTTTAAAATAGTGCTGCCGCTTTCAAAGCCGGTAATTGCTACAATATCGTTGTTGACATTGCTAGCAAGATGGAACGACTGGAATACCGCGCTTATATATATAAAATCAAGTGAATTGTATTCATTGCAGTATTTATTGCAGAAGATACTGCGTGAGGCGGAATTTGTTAAGAACATGGCAGACAGCGCGCCGGTTGCGGGAGTGAATCTGGATGTTTCAAATCTGCCGTCTATAACAATACGTTTTGCGATGTGTATGGTGGCAGCGGGTCCAATGCTTGTAGTATTCCCGTTCTTCCAGAAATATTTTGCAAAAGGTCTTACAGTGGGTGCTGTAAAGGGTTAACAGCCCGTTCAGAGTAAACATGGGTCTTAGTTTGAGAAAGGAAAAAACATGAAGAAGAGGAGAATAATTTCATTTATCGTTTCAATGGCAATGCTTGTGAGCAGTATGGCGGCATTGCATGTTACAGCGGAGGACGCTGAAACTGCAAAACAGACAATTTTGCCTGCTGACTGGCACTTTATGGATATTGCTCGTAATGGTGACACAGTAGTAGCAATGGCAAAGAGCGCGACCAATGCTACCGGTAGATTGTATTATTCAGCGGACGGTGGCAATAACTGGCAGGCATCAGAAAATCAGCCTTTAGCAGAGGCGGCAGAAATTTCTGCAAACAAGGTATCACAGCAGCAGCTTGTTTATTGGGACGCTAACAATATATTTGTTGCACACGGAGCGAAAAGTACATATAAATCAGAAGATGGAATAAGCTGGACAGAAGGTGATAAAACGACAGATAACAAAATGCCGCTGCACTGGAGTACAAATACAATGCTTACGGTTTCAGGCCCTCATCTTGTTTTTGGCGGTCAAGGTTCGGCAAATGCAACAAGCAGTCTGACTACATGGGAATTTGCAAATAATAGGTATACAACAAATGCCAGTGTTTTATCACAGGTAGTTGTTGCACAGCCGGCCGATGCGGACGGAAATGTTAAAGTTCTTTTAGGAGGTCAAGGCTATTTGTTTGATGTGAGCTTTAAAGCAACATCACCAAAATACACGTGGGAAAAACTTGAAAATAATGCGGGCGGCACAGTTCCTACGGCGCCATATGATGGTATATATTCATCGAAAGCAAATCAGTATTTTTTGATTGACGGAACCAATACAATGATGGTTGCTAACGGAGAAAAGGGTTCAAAGAATTTCAAGAAACTTTCTGTATATGATGAGAAAATTGTCGGTATAGGAATGAATGATGAATATATAGTTGTGGGAACAGATGCTAACAAATTATATAAGACAAATAATGTTACAATTACAGAGGAAACGATATGGACAGAAATACCGGTTATGGAAGGTATGACGCCGGCGGATGAGCCTATAAAGAATATTGAATTCTTAGATGACGGCAGTTTTGTAGCGTTAGGTACTACTCAGATTTACAAGGGAAGTGTTGAAGGCGGATATAAAAATATCAATGAGGCTGTTGAAACCCCAACAGCGACGCCAACAGCGACACCAACTGCACCAACGGCAACACCTACAGTAACGCCGGAGCCTACAGATATACCAGACCCGGACGCTACACCTGGACCGACAGGAACACCTAAACCGGCCGGAGAAGGACCGTTTGGAGGAGTACAGCTTATTGGCGGCGCTTATAATGACGGTACATATGTTGTATATGGTAATGTGAAGAATGCGCCGGATGAAGCAAATCAAAAAATGCTGGGCAGAATCTTCACTTCAACGGATGGAATCAACTGGGATGTAACTGATGGTGTTAACACTTTTACAGAACAAAAAAATGGCGCTGTATGGTGGGAGGCAAAGAATAAGTTTGTAATATCGGCTGTGTCCGACAAATTCCCTCAGAGCAGTGACGGCACTGTTGGTTATGCGTTGGTTTCATCTGATGGCTCAAAAGACAGCTGGGAATTAATAAAAACAACAGATTTTCGTATGGATACTGATATTGCAGTTAATGGAGATAAACTGTATACAACAAATTTTGGAAGACAGTTTCGTATCTTTACAGGCTTTGACAGTCAAAGTGAAATGACTAATATTCCTGTTACTCCTTCTGGCGGGCCTTCATATATGAATACTTTAGCAATAAGTAATGTGACTGATGCTGACGGTATTCCGGCAGCGCTCATGGCCGAAGGCGCCAAAGGTGTTGTGAGAAATCATCAATCTACAGAGGCAGACGAGGCTAATAAATGGAAAGTGGTAAATATAGGTAATGATACGATGACTGACGCAATATACAGCGAGTCGCTGGGTAAGTTCATAGTTATGCTTAAGGGAGCGTTCAGAACTTCTATTGTCAGTCTTGATGGTACAGCTACGGTACAGGGTCCAGTAGTAACAGGCGGAAAAGTGTGCAGCGCAATAGATTCAAACGGAACGGATTTCATGCTTGCCTGTGCTGACGGCGGAGTGTACACAGCGCCAGACGATGAAAATTTTTATGTAAGTCCGACAGAAAAGGCAACGTTGGCAAAAGTACCAGCTGAAAAGGATAAAGAAAATACTATGCCACTGGTAAATGTATTTAAAGCAGGTGAAAAATTTATTGCGCTTGCGTCAGATGGTTATGACAGTGATGCGCTTATTATTTCAAAGTCAGGTGATTCATATTCGTATGTGAGTGTTATTGAAGCGCTTAAACCGGACAGTACACCAGAGCCTACACAAGAACCAACGGCAACACCTACAACAAAACCGACAGATGAGCCAACTACACCAACAGTAACACCTACGACGAAGCCGACGGATGAGCCAACTACACCAACGGCAGCACCTACAACGAAGCCGACGGATGAACCAAAACCGGGTGATTACAGTATAGAGTGTGACGAAATGTGCAGGGCGACTGTCAACGCTCCGAATGGTACATACGCGATAGTTTTTGCGGCATATGACGGAGAAGGCAAATTGATTAGCGTTGCTTTTGAGACAAAGGAAATTTCAAAGCCAAATACAGTGGTGGTACCAATGTCATTCTCAACGGCAGGAGCAGTAAGCGGTAAAGTAATGTTGTGGAACAGTATAGAGAGTATGGTTCCGCACGCATCAAATATAATCCCTTTCGGGTAACGGACGGTCAGGTTATTTATGTTTCCGCTGACGGTGACGACAGCGGAAACGGAACCTTTAATACTCCTGTAAGGACGCTGGAAAAAGCATTAGAGCTTGCGGCGGCAAAGGAGGATAAAGAAGAAAAGATTGAAATATATATGCGGGGAGGTGTTTACCATGTATCGAATACAATCACTATATTGGATTCCGGCAACAGGTATGCGCCTCTTCGTATATGCGCATATCGAAATGAAGAGGTAATATTAAACGCGGGCTTCGATATTCCGCTTTCGGCTATAGAGACAGCTGATAAGGAATTTACCAATGCGGTAATTGACACTCCAGCTGAGGGGAAAATTGTGCAGTACAGCTTAAAAGATGCGGGTATTAGTGATTATGGTGAATTGTCTCTTAGAGGACATCTCATTTCAGATGAAAAGGAGGCGCAGGCAGAGCTTAGCTTTAACGGTGAGGTTCAAAAATTGGCCGGATGGCCGAATAACGGATATACCGGACTTATAGCTCCAGCGTCATACGGAAAAAGGAATAAAGCGGGAATTGTCAATGGATGCAGCTTTACGGTGGATTATGACCGTCCGTCACTGTGGAGCAAGGCGAGTCAGGCATGGCTGGCAGGAACGCTTGGGCCGAATTTCGAGTTTGACTATTATCCTGTAAGTCATTTTGATAGCGAAGAAAAAAGAGTATATTTAAGCAGAGGCGTGGTGGAGCAGTATTATACGGCTCCGTATTATCGTTTTGAGAATATTCCTGAAGAGCTTGACGCTCCCGGTGAGTATTACATAGACAGACAAAGCGGAATGTTATATTTCTATCCTCCGGAGGATGCGCCTGAAAATTCAGTGCTTACAATCACAATGCCGACGCCTACTATTTCATGGAATGGTAAAGCGCCTAATTCTATGTTCAGACTGGAAGGCTGTAAGGATATGATTTTTGAGAATCTTACCCTTAAAGGAGGACGCGGCAGCGCTGTTACAGGCAGAAATAACAGTAATATAAGATTTGTAAATTGTGATGTAAACAGCTTTGGAGAGAATGGAATACGTCTGGATTATTCTACAGATATAACGGTTCAAAACTGCCGTATACATGATGTTGGTCAGGATGGTATTCAATTCACCAACTGCGGTGATTACATTAAGCTTATACCTAATAATAATCTTGTAGAAAATAATGAGATATATAATTTTGCGCGTTTGGAGCGCAGCTATAAAGCCGGAGTTAATTTTGGTTACAGAAGCGTAGGAGCTGCGGCGCGAAATAATCATATATATAACGGACCTCATACGGGAATGATTTTCTATGGGGTAAATAACGATATATATGGTAATGAATTTAATAATCTTGTTACAGAATTTAATGATATGGACGCGTTGTATGCGAATAATTCCTGCTATCCGTGGGAAAGAGGCAACAATGTTCACGGAAATTATTTTCATGATATCGGTCAAAGCTCAATGAACGGAAGACATCAGATTAATGTAAGAGCAGTACGGACTGATAACAGAGGCTGCGGTCTGAATATATATGAAAATCTGTTCTACAGAATAGGCGATGGCGGCAACGGCAGGGGAAACAACGGAATAGGAGCTATAACCGCAGAGGGAACACGAAATAAAATTTATAACAATTTATTCGTTGACTGTAATGAAACATATACAAACACGTTAAAGTATATGGAAATTGATACGGCAGAAGATGGAACGCTGTATCCCGATACTGTGATAAACAGTAATGGAAATGAAGTACCTAATACTATTAACGGCGCTGCGGTCAAGGATTTAAAAAAGCAGATGGAAACGTATCTTCCGGTTTATGGAAAGCAGTTTCCGGAATTGTATAATTTCTTTAATGAGCATCCTAACATGTCAAAAACAAATGAATTTAAAAATAATATGATAATTAATATGGCTTTTCCTCTGAGTACCTATAATGGAGAGCAGAACAGTGAAGGATTCAGAGGCTCAGATAAGCTTGTTGAAGCTTATGGGAATTATGTCAGCGACAAAGACCCTGGCTTTATATCTTACTCCGACGGGAATTTAGAGCTTTCGCCGCAAGCGGCGGCTCTGGTTGAAGGTATTCCAAACTTTGATATGGATTCCTTCGGAATAATCAAGTAATTTATGAATAGGAGGGCTAACGGTGAAAAAAATTGCTATTATGCTAGCGGCGGCTATGACTATTCAGTTGGGCGCGGCAGATGTTTTTGCCGGTTATACAGACGTCAAAGAGCATTGGGCGGTAAGCTTTATAAATAAGCTCACAGATAATGGAATTGTGGAAGGAGACAATGTTCGTTTTCGTCCTAACAGTAACGTTAATGTTGATGAATTTATAAAAATGACACTTGCCGCGATGAAAACAGATGTTACACCGCAGCCGGATAATTGGTCGAAGCCTTATATTGAAAAGGCTTTACAGGAAAAGTTAATATATGATGATGAGTTTGACAGCTATAATCGTCCCATAACGCGCGGAGAGCTTGTTAAAATCTGTGTAAGAGCAATAGGAGCTGATGTTGTAAAAGGAAATGAACGCGAACAGCTGATTTCACAGATTTCCGACTATTATGATATTTATAATGACGATAAGGAATATGTACTGGCGGCTTATGCGAACCATCTGCTTTACGGTTATGAGGACAATAGCTTTAGAAGTAACCGTTATACCACAAGAGCTGAGGCCTGTGTTATAATAGACCGTATGATTGCGGCAGGTAATTTCTCGTCAGTTGGCGGAGATGACAAACCTGTCTTTACAGCCGGAAATATAATTTATGTTGCTAATACAGGTGATGACGCGAATGACGGCTCACTTGACAATCCGTTTAGAACACTTGAAAAAGCGCGTGATAAGGTACGAGAAATTATTGCGTCAGACTCCTATCCTGACGGGGGAATTACCGTATACCTTCGCGGCGGGGACTATAAGCTGGATAAATCATTTGAAGTGGGTTCTGCTGATTCCGGGACAGAGGGCAATCCTGTTACATACACATCATATCCTGGTGAAGTGGCGAGAATCACAGGCGGAACTAAGCTTTCATACAGTGATTTTAAACCTATTGAGGCGGAGGCCGCTGCAAAGCTGATTGATAAATCAGCGGCAGGAAATGTACTTCAGATAGATTTGGGTAAGCTTGGTATTGAGGAATTGGGTGAGCTGTCAAGGCGCGGCTATGCGATTGCAGCAGAAGTATTACCTCAGGCGGAGTTGTATATAGACGGAAGCAGAATGCAGTTATCAAGATGGCCAAACAGCGAATGGGTAGGTACAACAGAGATTGTCAGAAGCGGAGCGAGAAGCAAGAACGGAGTTTTGGAAGGTGCAGTATATAAAATTGATTATGACCGTCCTGCAAAGTGGAAAACAAATATCAATGAGATTTATACCGCTGGTGTTTTGGGCCCGAACTATTTCTATGGATACTTCCCAATAGATAAGATTGAGAAGGGTCAGATAACACTTAAAGAAGGCTCAGTAACAAGCTATTACTCAAAGCATTTTATACGTTATGAAAATATCTTTGAAGAAATTGATGAGCCGGGCGAATATTACATTGACAGAAACACAAAAATGCTCTATATCTATCCGACAAGCGGTTTTGGTGAAAATTCGGATATATGGCTTTCACAGCTTGGAGAAAATCTGATATCAGGTTCAAACGCAAGCAATATAACATTTAAGAATTTGAAATTAGAGGCTTCACGCGCGGGCGCTGTCCGTATAAGCGGAGCTAAAAATGTTACAGTTGAGAACTGTGAGGTTTCGGATACCGGAACAAACGGAATTTATCTGAATGGCACAGGTTGTGCGGTCAAGAATTGTATTATTCATGACATAGGAAGCACGGGTATAAGCATGAACGGCGGTGATTATGAGAATATTGTTTCAAGCGGAAATACCGTGACTAATAATCATATCTATAAGGCCGCGCAGATTGAGCGCTCGTATCAAGCCGGAATTCTTATAGGTTATCGAAGTGTCGGAGTAACAGTAAGTCATAATGAAGTGCATAATATGCCTCATGCAGCGGTTATTATTTACGGACCGAATCATACGATTGAATACAATAATATCTATGATGCGGTTAAGGAATTCCATGACATGGACGCTATTTACATGAATGTTTATCAATATCCGTGGGAGCGTAATGTAGTAATTAAGAGAAATTATATTCATGACTTAGGACATGAGACATTTACAGAGCGCCAGATGAATGTTGCCGGAATACGTACTGACAATAACGGTAATGGATTACAGGTATTGGAAAATGTATTTCATAATATAGGGTATCAGAATTCAAATGGAATAAGAGGTATTTGCGCGCAGGGTATTGACAATGTTGTAAACGGTAATATATTTGTTGATACAGCTGGTACCTATGAAGGAGCGCATACATATAATCCGGACGCCAAATGGGATGTGCAGTCTGACAGTGTTAAAGGAACATATGAGCAGTGGAAGACGTTCAGTCCTAAATATTCCGAGCAAAATCCTGAGGTGGCGACATTCTTTAATAATCACTTTACAGCGTATCAGAACGGAAATAAATTTATGAACAATGTTGTGGTTAATATTAAATTCCCGTTGAGTACGCTGAACGGTACTCCGACTGCTCAGGGCTTTAATGCAAGTGAACAGCTTGTTGAGGCTTCCGGTAACATTGTTACAAAGGCTGACCCGGGCTTTGTGGATTACAGCGGCGGAGACTTTACCCTGAAAGAGGATAGTGAGGTTTACAGTAAGAATAAGGACATTCCGAAAATTGATTTTAAAAACATCGGTTTGTTGAAGAACGAAGCTGTAGGTGTAATAAAATAGAAAGGATGAACGTAATTGAAAAAGAAAATATTATCGTTTATAATTGCGGCGGTTCTTCTGTTCAACATAGCCGTAATACCGCAGGTATCAGCGGCGGGAGTAACGCTTGAAGGTAATTATACATTTATTGATACTTGCTACAGTCCTGAGTTGGGCGTGTATGTTGCGGTAGCGAAGGATTTCAGCAATAATGATAATCAGCCGGCCATGATATATGCTTCTGAAAATGGAGCAGATTGGACTATGGCAAAAAAGATTAGCAGCAGTAAACATTATATATTCCCTGATACCAGACAGACAGTTGTATGGTGGGAAGCACAGCATATGTTTGTTGCGGTTATGCTTAACCGTCTATGGAAATCCAGCGATGGATACACATGGGAAATGTTACCGGACAGCATTTATAACAGGTCTAACGCGATGATAGAGACTAATGGAAAACAGCTTATTATATGCGCGAAAGCGAGCCTTCTGATATATGAAGACCTTGAACATGAACCGGTTGTTGTATATGGTATTAATAAAGAGCCTGAAAACAATACATACGGCAAAGCAGTAGCAAGCACACCTGAAGAACCGTATTTTTACGCAGTGACAGACCAGTATAAGGCATGGCTGTTTGACAGCAGTAAGGAGCTTGACCCTGATGAAGCAAAGACTGATGCGGTAAGCTCGCCCACATCAAATATCGGAGCTAATCCGTTTGATATGGCATGGGTTACAGGCTTTAACGGATGGGCGCTGATAAATGGAACCAATAAATTTTATGTTCTTGAATATCAAAAGGATTCTGTAAACGACAGTGTAACGGCAAATTATAAAATATTAGATAACTTAAAGCTTTCAGACGGCACAGTTAGTCAGGAAAAGCTTATTGCTATGGGAGTAGGCGCGGATAATGTTGTGCTTGGTACCGAATCAGGCAAACTGTTGATTGCTCCAAATAACGGAGAACCCCTGACAGATAAGGGTTCATGGGCTGTCGCTAAAGCAGGAGACAACTCTGAAATGGTTGGTGAACCGCGTTCAGTAAGCGAAGTTGATGACGGAATGTTTCTCGTGACAACGACAACAAAGCTATATATGCTTACGAAGGATGATAATGGCATATGGCGTTTCTATGATGTGGCAAACACTAGGATGGTCCTTGAAAATACTCGCATTGAAATTCCGACTTCAGGTATGTCCAGCACTGTTCTGAAACCGATAAATTATGATTATAAAGGGGATATTTCCTCTGATGAGATTGTAAGCTTTGATTTAATATCAGAATTGCCTGAAGGCGTTATGTCAGAAAAGATTGATGATGCAAGTATGCAGTTTGTTGTAAAAAATACTGTTACAGGTGGACATGAAATTAAATACAGAGCCGTAACAGCAAGCGGAAAACAGCAAGATTTTGTTGTTACAATCGCAGATGAAGACCATATTGACATAATAGGCAGAGACGTTATGGCTATTCCGGTGTCCGGTGATGTGTCTGAGCAGTATGAGTATTCCGCGGAGGTTATAGGAACTGACGGACAAAGCATGAAGCGTGACACTGTGTTAGAGATAACGTCAATGCCTGACGATGTGACGTTTGACAGCAAGTCAAATACGTTTACACTATATGAAGATACAAAGCCCGGAGAAATTGTGATTACAGCATATTCAAAGGTAAATCCTGAAAACAGGCTGGAAAAGCATATCAAGATAGATAATCCTAAACCGGCAAAAATAGAGCTTGATGAAGCTCCTGATGAAATTTATATTCCTGATAATGAAATATCGACACATAAATATTCGGCAAGTTTATATGACCAGACGGACAAAATGCTTCCTGACGAAAAAGCTGTCTGGAGTGTTGAAGCAAAGGATATAAAAAGTATGGACGGCATCACAATGAATAGAACGACTGGCGAGCTGTCTGTAGAAAATAAAGCAGTTAAAGGTATTGTTACAGTAAAGTCTGTGTCTGAAAGCGATGATGAAGTTGTTGCGCAGATAGATGTAAAACTTAATTATACAGACTTTCGTATAGTTAAGGAAGATTTTGCGGAATTGGGGTTAGACACATTGCAGGCGGTAACGGAAAATCTTCCGCTTGTAACAGAAGGTACTCTTGGCAGTACAATTCAATGGCGCAGCACTAACGAAGACCTGATACAAACGGACGGAACAGTAATCCGTCCGAGTCGTGAGAATAAAAAAGTTACTGTTACGGGAGTAGGTGAGTATAATTCAGCAACTGTTGAAAATAAGTATGAGCTTATAGTTAAGAAAGCGGATAACCTGTGTGTTAACGGTGACTTGTCAAACGGAACTGCTGAGGGCTGGAATCCAAAGGGTGAAACGGTATTAACAATTGAGCAGGAGGGCGAAAAAAATGTGCTGAAGTCAAAGGGCAGCGGCGCATATCAGACGCTTATATTTACAAATGACAGCAGCTATGGTTTTAACGCAAGAGTAAAGGCGGCGTCCGGCAGTAAAATCAGACTTGTATCGGAAAAAGCAGGCATTATTGCGGAAATTACTGCGAACGGCAGTTATCAGGATATAAAGGAGTCACATATCTACAATAAACAGAAAAATTCCTTTGAGGACAAAATTTATCTGGAATGTAACGGTGAGCTTCTTATAGAGAAGCTGGCGGTTTACGAAATCACTCTTGAATATAACGCCGCGTCCAGCGCGGTAAATAAGGCTTATTACAGTAAATCAGAGGCAGATATTAATGCGGCAAAGCTATTGCTTGACGAGTTTTATGATTTACCAGTACGCGATGACTTGTATGATAAGCTGAACAGCATAAATTCGTCATCAGGCGGCTCAACGGGAGGTTCATCCTCCGGTGGCGGCGGTGGCGGAGGAGGTGGAAGCGTATCCAAGAAAGACCCTCTTCCTTCAACCGTAAATACGGATAATCCTGTAAATGTTATTCCTGTACTGACAAAGCCTGATGATAATACAGCTGATGAACTGGATACGTATCTTCTTAGATTTAAGGATATGAAAAATCACTGGGCAAGAGCTGATGTGGAATATATGGCAGAGCTAGGTGTTGTAAACGGTGATGAAAATGATATATTCCGTCCTGACGATAATGTGTCAAGAGCAGAATTTGCGACAATGATAACACGCGCAATGGAGCTTGAAGAAACTCCGTATGAAAACAGTTTCTTTGATGTTGTAACCGAAGACTGGTATTCAGGCTATGTTCAGACAGTGAGAAGCAATGATTATATGAGCGGATATGACGGCTTGTTCAAGCCGAACAGCGCTATCACAAGAGAAGAGATAGCGAGAGTAATTGTCGCGGCGTATAACAATAAAACAAATACAGCATTACAGACAGGCCGCGCGCTGTATTTTAATGACCTTGATGATATAAGTCATTGGGCATATGACTATATCGTTGAAGCGGCAGATATGGGCTTTATTTACGGAATAACAGACGAGCTATTTGCTCCGAAACAGAATGCGACAAGAGCGCAGGCGGCAGCAATGCTCAAGCGTGTTTATGAAAAGCTTCATCCGACAGAATAATTTGCCTGAAACTAATTCAAACTGCGAAAGGAGTAATAAAGCCAAATGAAAAAATTGATAAGTATTTTTATATTTACCATGTGTTTATTACTTTCTCTAAACTGTGTATTTGCAGAAGGGGAGGTTAGTGATAAGCAGATAGAAGCTGTTTCATTTATGAATGATATTGGCATATATAATGGAATTACTGAAGAAAACGCGTTAGATTCTGTAACAAGAGCGGAATTTGCAAATATAATTGTCAAAGTGATGGGCGGGGAGAACTCTCTCTCCCAGACTCCCCGCCGCATATTTGCGGATGTGCTTCCTGAAGACAGCGCTGCGGCAAGTATTGAATACCTTTATGACAGAGGTGTTATGGGCGGCTACGGACAGGCGGAGTTTAAGCCGGAGTCAGTAATATCACTTGCTGAGGCAGTAAAGGTGATGATTTCCATTACAGGCTACAGTGATATGGCTGAAATGCAGGGCGGTTATCCTAACGGATATTACTCTATTGCCGCTTCAAATGATATTTTAGATGGTGTAAGCGGTGATGTGAGTGAGCAGATTACTTATGCCAATGCGGCTGTGATAATTGGAAATGTTCTGGAAAGTGATAATTATCGTGTAATAACAGGATATAAGAACAATAATCTGGTTTTTGAAAATAATAACGGCGAGGAATATATGAGCTATGTGCTTAATCTTCATCGCTATACAGGTATACTTGAAGCATACGGAAATACATCGCTGTCAGATGTGAAAAATGAATATGACGCGCATACTGTTAAAATCGGCGGTGAGATATTTGATTTTGAAGGTATTGACGTTTCACAGTATCTCGGTATGAAGGTTAAGGCTTATTATAGAGCCGACAGTGAAGGCTATCATTTAAAGCATATACTTCCTGACAGAAATACAAAGGTACTGGAGGTTCAGGGAGGCGATATTGATGAAAGGTCTACTCTTACAAAGCTTCAGTATTATGAAAATAATAAACTAAAGGATGAGAAAATCTCAGAGGACGCAATTTTTATCTATAATGGAAAACGTCTTGATGTTATGTCAGACGGAGATATTAGTATATCCGGCGGTTATGTGCGTCTTATAAGCAATAATAACGGTAAATCATATGATGTTGTGATAATAAAGGAGTATAATACATTCATTGTTGATAAGGCTGTCGCTACAGATAGTATTGTGCACTTTAAATATGACCGCGGCTCAATGGATTTAAGTACGGACGCTAATGTTATGGCAACCTATTATCTTGAGGGACAGGAAACTGATTTCTCAGGTATATCATCAGGAAGTGTTCTTTCAATTGCTATAAGCAGGAATACAGACGGCTATGTGCTTGCCGAGGTACTGATTTCAAATAATCAGGTAACGGGAACGGCAAAGCGTATTTACAATAAAGGAACACAGCGGTATGTACAGCTTGCTGATGATAGTGAATATGCTTTTACTGATGACTATGTGTCCAGACTGGAAGACGGTCAAAGAAATACAGTGGAGCCATCAGTCAACAGTGAGGGTATATTCTACATAGACTATTTTAATGTTCTTGCGGGTTATGCGGTAGCAGCGGGTGCGAAAAATTACGCTTTTGTAGTAAACTGCTGGTATGAACAGGGGTCGGAAGACGCGGAAATAAGAGTATTTACTAAGGACGGAGCTTTTGAAAACTATACTTTAGCAAGTAAGGTTAATTACAATGGTGAAAAGATTGCTAAATCTCAGGTGCCTGATATGCTTAGGAAAACAGGCCATGACGGAACTGTCAATCAATTGGTTATATGTTCAGTGAGCGATGGTGTGCTTAAAAAAATTCAGACGGCAGCAGATAAACGCTCTGAGCCCAATTATACAGTATCCGGTGATGAATTTGTACTTCATGCTCATCCTGTAAACAGTGAAGGCGTAGATTTGAACATACGTTTTTACAAGGATATGGCTGAGGATTATCCTTACAATTATGTGAGCGGAAAAACAATACAGTTTATGATACCATATGAAAAACCGTATGGAACAGACAAATATATTCTTTCAGAAAATGAGAGCGCCTATAAAGTAGCCACAAAGCTTTCAAAAATAGATATAGGTGTACCGGCTCCTGTGTATTTGTATGATGCTGGCCCTGGAGGAGCATTGGGCGCGGTTGTCAGCAATACGGAAGTATCAGGTAAATTTGGTACTCCGAGTATTGTAGAGGAAATAGAAAGCGCGGTTAATGAAGATGACGAACCAGGCATACTCATTAAATTTGTTGGCGGACAGAGTGTATTTGCCGGTGATAATGTGATTTATGACCAGCCTAAAGGACAAGAATGGAAACGCGGCGCGGATTATAGTAATGTAAAGGTTAACGATTTAAGATGCGGCGACGTTATTACATATACTACACTAAATAATGAGGTAGAACGACTGAGAGTACTTGTAAAAGCAAATGATGTTGGAGGAATAAGAAGTGACGGAGACAATATAGTGGAAAGCGGAAATATAATTGCGGATGTAGTTTCTGTTGCGGAAAGCGGAAGAACAGCGGTTGTACGTTATTACAAGCAAAGAGCTACTCGTGAGCTTGAACAGTCCATGCTGATTAATTCAACGACATATCGTTATGACAGCAGTACCGGAGAGGTATATAATTCCTCTGCTTCGGACTTACAGCCGGGTGACAGGATACTCATTAATTCTTTCTGGTGGTCGCCGAAGCTGGTAGTTATATTCAGATAATGTGAAAGTAATTAAAAAAATGTATAAAGGAGAGTAAAAACTATGAAGTATGTAAAGAGAATTATTGCGGCAGCGGCCGCTGGAGCAATGCTGCTGAGCGGCTGCGGTCCTCAGACAGCGAAAAAAAACAACGCAGACGAACAAGTAACATTAAAATGGGTATTCCTAGGTCCGGGAGAACAGCGTGATTCGCAGAAGGTTTGGGATAAGTTCAACGAGGAGCTTGCAAATTATCTTCCTAATACAACTGTTGACTTTGAATGTATCAGCTCAACAGATTATGCTGAAAAGTGGAAGCTCGCCAGCGCGTCACAGGAGGATTTGGATATTGTGTGGCATGGCTGGATGATTCCGTATGCCAGCGAAGTAAAGAAAGGCTCTTATTTAGAGCTTGACGAGCTTATAAATGAATATGCTCCTGCTCTTAAGGAAGAAATTCCTGAAATTATTATGGATAAACAGCGTGTAGACGGAAAGCTGTATAGTATTCCATGTATGCAGCAGATGGTGTCATATGTGACATCACTTGATTTCCCTATTGACCTTTATGAAAAGTATAAGGATAAAATTAATCCTGAGGAGCTTTCAGCGTTTTTCTCCGCGAAAGAGACAATGGATAAGGAAGCATGGGATAAGATTGAGGAATACATAAAGCTGTTAAAGGATGGCGGAGACCTTCCAAGAGGCGTATTCGGTTTCCAGAGCCATATTGAAAAAGGCTATGAATGGATTTCAGACCCGTATAAGGTTAAGGCTAAGGGTGACGACTATACACCGATTAATCTTTACAGAACACCTGAATATAAAACCTTTGTTCAGGTGTATGCGGACTGGTTCCAGAAGGGCTATATAAGAAAGGATGTTCTTACAGCGGAAAATGTAGGTACAGAGGATTATGATGTGAAGGGCGGAGTAAATTATCTTGTAGGTCAGGGATATATGCCTACACAGTCGGAAATTGACAGTAAAAAGGCTGCCGGCTCAACAGCATATGTGAAGATTCCTTTTGACGATAATCACTATATTCCATATATGGCGTCAGCGTCAAATACAGCTATATCAATAAATTCAAAGCATCCTGAACGCGCAATGCAGCTTATCGCTCTTATGAATACGGAGGCAGGCAAGGATTTATATAATCTGCTTACATTCGGTATTGAAGGAGAGCATTATACAAAGGTAAATGAAAATGAAATTCAGCCTATAGGTTATACTTCACAGCCGACATCAGAAAGCCCTTACGGACAGTTTAGATTTGCCACAGGAAATTCATTCAACGGTTATGAAATTTATATGGAGGATAAAAACCCTATATATGAAAATGAATTTATTAAAAAGCTAAATGATGAAGCGGCACCGTCAAAGCTGAGAGGCTTTACACTGGATACAGACCCTATCAAAATGGAGCTTGCGCAGGTAACAGCAGTAGTCGGAGAATATAAGAAGTCGCTTAATTCAGGAGCAGCGGCAGACCCTATGGGATTATATGAGGAATTTCAGCAGAAGCTTATAGCGGCCGGCGATGATAAGATTGTAGAAGAAATTCAGCGTCAGATTGATGAATGGCGCGCAGGTCAGGCGCAGTAAAATTTACTGAAGGAGAATAAAAAATGTCACATAGATTTAGCAAAACAGCGGCGGCCCTGCTTGTGGCGTCAGTAATGCTACAGTCAGCCGGTTTTGCCGCAATAACGCGAGAGGCGGAATTTTCCGACCTTTCAAACCACTGGTCAAAATCTATTATGATGCGTCTTAACGGATATGGCGTAGTAGGCGGATATGATGACGGAACAATACGTCCAAATTCACGTGTAAGTGTTGCCGAATTTCTGACAATGGCTGCAAAAGCGCTTGGCTTTACAGCTGAGGCAGGCGAGGGCTACTGGGCTACTCCGTATATTCAAAAGGCTATTGAACTGGAGCTCATTGAACCAAATGAATATTCAGATTATGATGCTCCGATAAGCAGAAGTCAGGCTGCTAAAATTGCGGCGAATTCACTGTCGGATACAAATGTATCTGACGAAACGGCAGTTAAGGCGAAGATTTATGACTATGCGGAGATAGACGAGCAATATAAGCCGTATGTTCTTGTCGCTTATGACAAGAAGATAGTAAACGGAAACCATGATAACTGTTTTGAACCGTCAAGATATATTACAAGAGCGGAAGCGGGTGTAATCGTAGGCCGTTTGATTGATAAGAACGGCGGTATCCAGCTTCCTAGCACTGAAGGAAACGGCAGCGGCACTGGAGGAAATGTTACAGCTTCTGCAAAGCTGTATGTCGCTCCTAACGGAAGTGACAGTAATGACGGAAGTGAAAGCGCGCCTTTTGCTACAGTTCAGAAAGCTAAAGAAACTATACGCAGTATGAATTCCGCAAACGCTCTTCCAAGCGGCGGTGTGACGGTATATCTTCGCGGAGGTACTTATTATATTGATGAAGGTATGACGTTTACTAAAGAGGATTCAGGAAAAGAAGGCAGTGTAATTACATATACCGCATATCCGGGTGAGGATGTTACAATTTCAGGTCAGATTCCTTTGGAAAAGAGCTGGTTCAAGCCTGCTGATGATGCGGCTAAGAATATAATGCTGGATAAAAAGGCGGCAGATAAGGTGCTTATGGCAGACCTGAAGGAGCATGGTATTACTGATTACGGTGAGCTTAGCACGCGAGGCTATCATTATTTCAACAAGGGACGCTACGCTCAAGCAGAGCTTATTGTCAATGATGAAAACCAGACGCTTGCCCGTTATCCGAACAGCGGTTCAATATCTGTTCCTACAGATACTGTTGACGCGGATAGCTTTGGCTTCAAATATACTGACGAAAGAATATCAAAGTGGAAGGATGCTAAGGATGCCTATATCGTAGGTACAATTTCAATCAACTATGAGAATAATACATATCCGATTGAAAAGATTGACACCTCCAAAAAGCTGCTCACCATTAAAGAAGGACGTATAAACACGTATTATACGAACGGTTGGTTCTTTGGTGAAAATCTGCTTGAAGAGCTTGACACTGAGGGCGAGTATTATATTGACCGTGAGAACGGCAAGCTGTACTATTACGCTCCATCCGATTTCACAAGCGGAAATTATGACATTGGATTGACAAACCTGAAGACACCGGTATTTAATTTCAACGGCGCAGAGTATATTAGTGTAAGTAATATAACAATGAAGGGCGGCCGCGGTTATGCCGTGCTTGGAACAAGCGCGGGCTATTCTATTCCGAGCTTTAAGGAATGGATGGTTGATATACGCGGAGCGGATGTTAACGGAGATAACTTCAAAAAGGGTTCAGGCTCATCAGTATATATTGCTGACCTTGATAAATACACAGACGCGCAGGTATTCCCCGGTCACGTATGGGATGGTTTTGTTGATGAGGGTGACGGTGTAAATCATATTGATGTAAAGAACTGTAACATCTTTAATTTCGGTTCAGGAGCTATCATTATGAACGGAACAAGCGTTCATCTTGACAGTAACCATATCAGAAATATAGGCGGTACTGCGTTGTATCTGCGCGGAGGCGACCTTGAAACACTAACGCCGAGTGACAATGAGATTATGAATAACAATATTCACAGAGTAGGATACCTGCAAAAGGCGTATGTTCCGGCTATAGCAATGCATGGGGTAGGAATACATGTTGCATATAATGATTTGTATGACGCGCCTCACTGTATATTCAATTACCACGGCAACGACCATATTATTGAATATAATAAGATTCATGACGCTGTTAAGGAATGTCTGGACATGGACGCTATCTATACCAGAAATGAGTATATGCCACAGTGGCGCGGAAGTGTTATAAAGAATAATTATATTTACAATATCGGTATTTATCCGGTAGGAGAATATAAGAAGCAGCTTAATGTTTCAGGTATAAGAACAGATAACTATGGCCACGCATTGCAGATTTATAATAATGTGTTTGCAAATATAGGTTCTGATAACGCCAATAATGTTATCGGAGTAACGGCTCAGGGTAACAGAAATATGCTTAAGGGTAATATATTTGTTGACTGTAGCGCGACTTTCCTCGGCTGGAATACATATTCCGCCGGAGCAACATGGGATATGGCAAAGACAGAGGAAAAGGAAAGAGTGGAGCTTGCGGCAAAATATGCGGCAAATCCGATATTCGCGGAGAAATATCCGGAGCTTGCTACCTTTAAAGATGAATATTATAAGTCTGTCGCGACGAATGTCTTTGATGAAAATTTAGTTGTAAATATTAAGTTTAAGCTAAGTCAGAATAACGGAACGGTGAATCCGCAGTCTACGCGCGGAGCGCCTGAATTGATTAATGGTACAAATAATTATGTAACAACTACTGACCCAGGCTTTACAGATTATGCGAACGGAGATTATTCATTAAAGTCAGATAGTGAGGTATTTAAGAATATACCTGAATTCCAAAATGTTGATATGAGTAAAATGGGTAATAACGCACCGGTAGGCCCTTCAAAATAATTTGGATGTTTAAATGAGGGGATACCCGCGGCACATTCTGTGCCGCGGGTGAAACCCTCTTTTTTAAACAAAAAAGCAGTAAGGAAGGAAAAAAACAAAATGAATTATAAGGTTTTAAAGAACGGGGAACAGCTCACAGTACAGAGCTGCGGAGTTTATCCCAGACCGTATAACTTTGATGAAGTTATGGAATATGTAATGTTTACGGCAGATGGGAAAACAGAGCTTGTAATAGAATCAGAAACGGAAATTAAATCAGCGGTTATACGTCCGCTGAGCGCGAATATACCGTTTGAGATAAGCTTCGGAAAAATTATTATCAATATAGACCGTCCGATAAAGCTTTCTGTTGAAATCAACGGCAGCAGTGATAATAATCTTATGATTTTCGCTCATTCGCCTGAAAAGTCCGTTGGGGAAAGCAGTCAATGCATAAAAGTAAAAAAAGGGGAGCAGCGTACGGGCACTCTGTTTATTGATAAGGATAACACAACAGTCTATATAGAGGAAGGAGCGGTTTTATACGGAAACATCGTCGCGGAGAATTGTGAAAATATTACAATATGCGGCAGGGGCAGGATATGTATGGAACGATATACATATGAAATGCGTCCGAGCTTTGCGAGAAGTGTTGATATAAGAAGTTGCCGTAATGTTGCAATAAGAGATATTATAATTGACGACAGTAATGACTGGAGTATGAGAATAACGGGCTGTGATGACGTTGATATTTCAAATGTTAAGATATTCGGACGCCGCGGCAATTCAGACGGTATTGATATATGTGGCTCTCGTAATGTTACGGTATCCGATATTTTTACAAGAGTGTGGGATGATTCGTTTGTTGTAAAGGCGCTGGACACAGGTAATTCAGAGAATATTGTGTTTAAGGATTCCGTATTGTGGAATGACTTCGCACGACCTATAGAGGTCGGGGTTGAGCTTAGAGCGGATAAGGTTAGAAATGTGCGTTTTGAGAATATAGATATTATTCATTCTACAACAGGCTATCCGCTTATGGGTATACATCACGGAGACCGCGCGGAAGTGTCTGATATAGTGTTTGACAATATCAGGATAGAGGATGCGCCGGGAGCACAGCTTTTTGATATACGTATTGCTGACTCAGTGTGGAGCAGAGATACTCGTATGGGTAATATACATGATATTACGTTCTCTAATATTAACTATATCGGAGCAGATAACAGTGACATTATGCTCTCTAATTCAAGAATTGAGGGATTTAGTAAAGAACATGATGTTAAAAATGTAAGATTTCACAACGTTATTATAAGGGGAAGAACAGCGCTGACAGCAAAGCAGCTTGGACTTGATATTTATGAATATGCGGAGGGTATTTCGATTTCAGCCGATAAAGCGGAAATGGAAGCGATGATTTTATCCTGTGATATGAAAGTAAAAAAAGCGTTTGAGGCAGACATGTCGGGCTGTTACAGAGGAAGCGTCTGTGTAACGCTCCGCAATGACAATAAAGACACTATGAAAGGTACTGCCGTTTTTGCTGTGTCGCCGAAGAATACAGAAAGAGAATATAGATTTGAATATAAATTAAATAGCGGCGAAAGCGCGGAATATGAATTTGACCTTAAGCTTCAGGCGGGTAAATATGTGTTCTATTTGAAAAATGATAATAATGAGATAGAAAATAAAGTTTTGTTTACAGAGCTTGAAATGCTCATGGAGTCAAATATAGATATAAATGAAGGTCCGGAATATGGCTTTGTAAATTATTATAAAGTAAATGATGCTTGCGTTAAATTTGCAATTCAAAATGACGAGCTTGTAATACAGAATAAAAGCGGCAGTTCGGCTGAATTTGTATTATATACGGCAATGCCGGCGGTTATGAAAGAAGGCGAGGTGGTTTTCTCTGCTGAGGAAACAGATTTCGGAGAAGTGTGCGCTCTGGTCAATCGGAGCAATGAGCTTGTATGTGCTCCGCAGCTTCGCTGTCCTGCTGAAATTACATATGTATTCAGAAATGAGCCTAAGGTAAAGGAAATAATTAAGACACCGTTTAAACTTGGAGTAAATGAGACTGTTAGCTTTTCTTTTACAAGACTAGGCATTGATAAAAATACCGATGTCTTTCTGATGGAGCTGGCGGCAACGACGGAAAAAACATCAGGTTTCCGATATCCGTACACTTTATTTCACTCGACAATGCCGGAAAAAACGGCGCATATGTACGGAAAGGTGAAAATAATTAAAAAAGGAGAAATATCATGTTAAAAATATTATTTCAGGGTGATTCACTTACTGACTGCGGCAGAGACAGAACGGGAAAAAATCCTGTGCAGGCTTACGGATATGGCTATGTTAATCTGATTGCGTCAAAGCTTTTGTGTGATTATCCCGACGCGCTTATATGGAACAGAGCATATAATGGCAGTCGGATTGCGGATACCTACAGCCGATGGATAGAGGATGCACTTAATGTTGAGTGCAATATTATGAGCATACTGAGCGGTGTGAATGATATAGGCTTTGCTATTCGTATGAATCAGGGCGCGGATGCAAAGAAATTCAGAAAAATATATGAAATGATGCTTGACGAGGCGCTGGAGAAGAAACCAGATGTAAAGCTTGTTCTTGGGGAACCTTTTCTGTTTAGAATCACAAATAATACGCCTGAGCTTGGACGTGACATTGTAGCAGACTGGGATGTGTGGAGCGGACAGCTTGACGAAAGACGTGAGATTGTGCGTGAAATTGCAAAGAATTATAATGCGGTGTTTGTGCCGTACTATGAGCGTTTTCAGGATGCGTTAAAAACTGCTCCGCCGGAGCACTGGTCGGTAGACTGTATTCACGCGACAAATGCTGGACATGAAATTATGGCGCGCGCGTGGCTTGACTGTGTGCAAACAGCGGGTTTGATTAAATAATATTAGTGTTAATGCGTTATGTTATATATTCAATAATAAGAGGATTGAAAAATGATTTATCGTGAAAAAGAGAGAGAATTAAATGCTAAACGCGTAGATGTAGTCGTAGTTGGTTCTGGTCCGGCAGGTATAGGGGCCGCGCTTTCAGCAGCGAGAAATGGGTGTAGTGTCATTTTGATAGAGCAATGCGGCGCACTTGGTGGAATCGCTACATCAGGCATGATGAGCCATTGGACAGGAAGGGTAGATGATAAAATATATCACGAGATTTTATCGCGCAGCGCGGAAAGAAACGAGGGTGAGCATAAAGGTATTATAACAATAACAATAGACCCTGAAAAACTAAAGACATTGTATCTTGAAATGACGCGGGAGGCAGATGTTGAGGTATTGCTTTACACATTTTTCAGTGATGTTATAATGGAAGGCAATACTGTAAAAGGTGTTATTATAGAAAACAAAACAGGCAGAAGCGCAATTTTTGCGGATTGCGTAATTGATGCGTCAGGAGATGGAGATGCTGCGTATAAAGCAGGAGCGGATTTTATTTTGGGACGTGAAAGCGATAACAAAATGCAGCCTTGTACTATTATGTTTAAAGTTGGCGGAGTGGACTACAGCCGCGCGGTTTTTTCAGAAACGTTTGAAACCCTTATTCCGACAGAAAAGGGTGAATTACAGACATTGGGAAAGGAAATAATCGGAGCTCCGGCAGGACATGTGCTTTTATATAAAAGTACATTACCGGGAGTTGTCACCTGTAATATGACAAACTGCCTGGATATAGACGGAACTAAGACTGAAGACCTTACTGCAGGTACTATTGCTTGCAGACAGCAGATGGATAAAATTGTGTCATTTTTAAGAGAATATGCTCCTGGCTATGAAAATTGTTATATAATTTCGTCAGCATCACTGATTGGTATTCGTGAAACAAGACATTTTAAAGGCATTGAAACAATTACAGAACATGATATAACAGAAGCGCGTATATTTGAGAATTATGTTGTAAAAGATGCTTATTTCAATTTTGATATACATAATATAAGCGGCGCCGGACTTGACAAAACAGGAGTACAGCATAAATTCAGTCAGGATAAGGGATACACCATACCATATGGCTGTCTTGTCCCTGAAAAGATTGATGGTTTATTGCTGTCCGGCAGAAACATATCAGGAACACATATGGCACATTCTAATTTCAGAGCTATGCCAATTTGCGTTGCAATCGGTAATGCTGCGGGCGCGGCGGCATCTGTGGCAGTAAAGGAAAAATGCAGATTGCGAGATGTGCCGGCAAAAAAGATAAGACAGATAGTTGGAATAAAGGACATGGAGACATTATAATGAGAGCGCTGTTATTTACCGAAAAGAAGCATATAAAAGAAAATATAAAAAATGATTTGTTTCTTCAAAAACAGCTTGAAGCGATAAAAGCGGACGCGGATGTTCTTATGAAGGAAGAGATATCGTCTTTATCGTATAATGCTTTTAAAACCTTTTATATTACGGGAAGCCGTAAGGAATATGAATATGAATATTTTCATCATAGACGGCGTCTCAATCATTTTGCCGTTTTGTCAGCTGTATATGAGGATAACAGTGAATACATTCGTTTTCTTCAGGACGCTTTATGGGCGGTATTAGACGAATTCACATGGGCTTTGCCAGCACATATTCCCCAGGAGACTGAAATTGCGGAATGTGAGACATGGATAGATTTGTTTGCTGCTGAAACAGCATTTACGCTTTCTGAAATAGCCTCGATGTTTGGAAACAGACTGGATAATATGATTACAAAACGTATTGTGCATGAGGTACGCAGACGCGTGATTATACCGTATCTTAGCGGCAGAAAAAATAGCTGGGACTATCTGGAAAATAATTGGTCGGCGGTCTGCGCCGGAAGCGTTGGAGCAGCGTTTCTTTATCTTGCTGATGACAGCGAGATAAAGAAAGTAATGCCTAGGCTGAAAAATACGCTTGAATGTTATCTTAAAGGCTTTGGTAATGACGGGGCGTGTGTTGAGGGGATTAATTACTGGATTTACGGCTTTGGATACTTTATATATTTTGCGCGTCTTCTTTATGAATATACATGCGGTGAAGAAAATCTTCTTAATAATGATAAGGTTAAAAATATCGCGCTGTTTCCTCAGAAGATATATTTTAAGAATAATAATACCGTCAGTTTTTCGGATTGCGATAATAAGTTTATGCATAGAAGCGGTTTGATGTATTTTCTTAAAAAGCAGTATGACGATGTGATTATACCTGATGATGACAGCGCGCTTGAGTTTGACGGTGACAGCTGTTATCGTTTCGCGCATCTTATAAGAGATTTCGCGTGGCGGGACAACCGGATTCAAATATGTAATGAGGAAAAAAATTGTTTTGAGTATTTTGAAGATGCGGCATGGTATATAAAGAAAACAAAATTATATGAATTCGCGGCAAAGGCAGGAGCTAATAATGAATCGCATAATCACAATGATATTGCGTCATTTTTGTTGAATGTTAATGGGTATGCTATTGTAACAGACCCAGGCAGGGGTGAATATACGGCGGATTATTTCAGTGATAAAAGATATGAATATTTTGCTCCGTCTGCGCTTGCGCATAGTATACCCATAATAAACGGTATGGTTCAGCAGGCCGGGGAATTGTATCGGGGCAGTATAACCGCTGCGGAAAATAACAGGCTTGTAATTGATTTTGAAAACGCCTATAATGATGAAAGCTTAGGAAAGCTTCGAAGGAGCTTTACATTTTATGATGATAAAATTGTTATAAGCGATAAAATTACTTTTATAAGTGAACCATACGGCGTGACTGAGCATTTTGTGTTTGACAGTCAGCCTGTCAAGTGTGACGGCGGTCTAACAATAGGAAATGTCCATATGTTTTATGGGGAAGAACGATTTGACTGTAAAATATCAAAAAAGACTTTTGCGGCTAATTATGATAAGTATAAAACTGTTTATATAGCTGATTTTGAGTGTATAAAACCTGAAAGAGAAATGGAAATGATTTTTGAAATAAATATAAAGATGACTTCAAAGGAGGATAAACCTTATGAATAAGAACCTTAGAAGTATTAAGCATACTGTTGATTTATGTGTTGTTGGCGGAGGACTTGCCGGAATGTGCGCCGCGGTTGCGGCGGCGCGTCACGGAATAAAGGTGGCGCTAATGCATGACCGTCCTGTGTACGGCGGTAACGCGTCAAGCGAAATAAGAATGTGGGTATGCGGCGCGCATGGCGAGAATAATCGTGAAACGGGAATAATAGAGGAAATAGCGCTTGAAACTTTGTATCAAAACCCGTATAGACGGTATCCTATATGGGATAGTATTTTATTTGAGCTTATCAAAAATGAAAAAAATATTACTCCTATTTTAAACTGTTCATGTAATGATGCCGAGATGGACGGAGAGCGTATAAAAAGCGTAACAGGCTGGCAAACCACAACACAGTGCTATCATATTGTGGAAGCGAAGTTGTTTGCGGACTGCTCAGGAGACAGTATTCTGGCTCCGCTTACAGGCGCGCATTACCGGTGGGGACGTGAAGGCAGAAGCGAATTTAATGAGGATATAGCTCCCGAAACAGCTGATAAAAAAACAATGGGTTTATCGTGTCTTATTCAGGCTCGTGAAACAGATAAAAAGCATGTATATATAGCTCCGCCGTGGGCAAGAAAATTTACAAAAGAGGCTTTGCCGTACAGACTGCCGGATATGAATGACCCTGAAGAAAATTTCTGGTACATGGAGCTTGGCGGTGAGGGTGATACAATACATGATACTGAAAAGCTGCGCGATGAGCTTATAAGCGTTGCGTATGGAATATGGGATTTTGTCAAAAACAGCGGCGAATATGACGCTGACAACTGGGAGCTTGAATTTGTGGGATTTCTGCCCGGAAAGCGTGAGAGCCGCAGATATGTCGGGGATTATATAATGACTCAGAATGATGTAAGAAGCGGCGGTCATTTTGATGATATAATAGCTTACGGCGGATGGACTATGGATGATCATAATCCCGCGGGAATCAATACAAGAGAAAAGCCGAATATATTCCATCCTGCGCCGTCTCCGTTTGGGATACCATACAGATGTGTATATTCCGCAAATATAGAAAATCTGTATTTTGCGGGACGCAATATAAGCGTTACACATACTGCAATGAGCGCGTCAAGGGTTATGGCTACCTGTGCTCTTTTGGGTCAGGCTGTTGGAACAGCATCGGCAATTGCGTCTAAGAATGGCGTCAGTCCCAGAGAAGTGGGAGAAAATCATATATTTGAGCTTAAGCAGACATTGATGGATGACGGATGCTGGCTTCCGTATAATAAAACAGAACTGTCGGAGCTTACGAAAAGCGCGGCGATTTCTTCAGACGGAGAAAATACTGAAAATCTTTTGAACGGATTTGAGCGTCCGCGGGGAGAAGAGGATAATTGCTGGCGCGGTAATGCCGGTAATACAATAACCTTTACTTTTGATAAGGAGCATATGATAAACGAAGTGAGACTTGTGTTTAACAGTGATTTGAACAGGGAAACGACAGGAGCGTGTGATTATATACCTGAGAAAATGAATACCTGCAATATACATAAAAATGCACCGGCACTTAATGTGCCGAAAACACTAGTAAAAGATATGAGGCTTGAGCTTCTGGGTTCGGACGGATTGTGGTACGAAATTCAGGGTATAGAGGAAAACCATCAGCGTCTTGTGAAGCAAAGGATAGAAAAAAAAGCGTCCGGAATACGTTTTACCCTGCTTTCTACAAACGGAAATGAGAAAGCGGAAATTTATTCCATAGATTTACGTTGACGCGGAAAGGGGATTCAGAAATGTTGAATTTCAGACAGGTAAATCTTGATTTTCATACAAGTGAAAAGATAGAAAATATAGGACAAAATTTTAATAAAGAGCAGTTTCAGACGGCTTTAAAAAAGGGGCATGTAAATTCAGTAACATTGTTTGCCAAATGCCATCACGGCTGGTCATATCATCCTTCACAGACAAATGAAACACATCCTAATTTGACGTTTGATTTGCTGGGAGCGCAGATACAGGCTGCTCATGAAATAGATGTAAAAACACCGGTATATATATCTGCCGGACTGGATGAAAAAACAGCTCGGCGTCATCCTGAATGGCTGGTCAGGAATAAAGACGAGTCCACTATGTGGGCAAAGAATTTTACAGAAGCAGGTTATCACAAGCTGTGCATGTCCTCACAGTATTTGGAAGTACTGTTAAAGCAGATTGAGGAAGTGTGCGCAAATTATGATGCCGACGGGATTTTTCTTGATATAGCAGGTGTTCAGCCGTGTTATTGTCAGAATTGTATCGCAGAGCGGGAAATGCTTGGAATGAATCCGTATGATGATAAGTCTGTAACAGAGCATGCTGAAATGGTTTATCAGCGTTACTGTGAGAAAACGCGGGCGGCTGTTGATAAGTACAAAGCAGGACTGCATCTGTTTCATAATGGAGGTCATATACGTCAGGGCCGGCGGGATTTGGCCCGATATAATACACATCTGGAGCTTGAAAGTCTGCCCACAGGCGGCTGGGGTTATGACCATTTCCCATTTTCTGCAAGATATTGTCAGGGATTGGGAATAGAATATCTTGGTATGACAGGTAAATTTCACAGCTCGTGGGGTGAATTTGGAGGCTTTAAGCATCCAAACGCGCTTCGTTATGAGGTGTCGCTCGCGGCGGCGAACGGAGCTAAAAGCTCAATAGGAGACCAGCTCTCACCGAACGGTGAAATGGATATGGTTACATATGATTTGATTGGACGCGCGTATTCAGAGCTTGAGGAGAAAGAACCATGGCTGGATAATGTAAGCTCTGTCGCGGACATTGCCGTAATTAGTCCGGAAGCGTGCGAAGGGACACACAGCACAGCACAGACTACACAAGTGGGCGCTTCGGGAAGCGGTGTTTGCCGTATCCTGCTTGAGGGAAAGTATTTGTTTGATATTGCGGATTTTGAAACAGAACTGGATAAGTATAAGGTAGTAATATTGCCGGATATCGTGCGTGTTGATAACGACTTCGCGGAAAAGCTAAGACGTTTTTGCAATAATGGCGGTAAAATATTGGCTACAGGCAAATCGGCGATGTATACGGATAAAAATGAATTTTGTCTTGAACTTGGCGCTAAGTGGCTTGGAGAAAATCAGTATAAGCCGGATTATTTCAGACCGTTTGAGGAAATAGCGGGTATGGGTGATACTGATTATGTAATGTATGGCAGCGGAGAAAAGATATGTTGTATAGGAGTTGAGCTTGGCAGCCGTAAAAATCCTTATTTCAACCGTACATGGGAACATTTCTGCTCACATCAGCATACGCCGTGCGGCGGTGAATACGGCGGCGGCGGAATGACCGAGGGGAAGGATGGAATATATATTGCATGGAATATATTTGATGATTACGCCGAAACCGGCGGGATTCATCTGAAACAGATGGCGGTATTTGCGCTGGATAAGCTGCTTGGCAGCGGTAAGACCTTAATTACAAGCCTTCCGGCACAGGGTATAACTACGCTGATGCAGCAAGAGAATAGGCTGATTTGTCATTTGCTTTATGTCAGTCCTGTGAAGCGTGGACGTGACACGGAGGTTATTGAGGACATAATACCTATTTATAATACTAATCTGAAAATAAAAACGGATATGGAAATTAGACGTGTGTACCTTGCGCCGCAGAATAAAGACATAGAATTTCAATATAAGGATGGAGTTGTTTCCATGAGTGTAGAAGAAATAGAATGTCATCAGATGATAGTACTTGAATAACATCTGAAGGGGGAAACAAAATGAAAGTTTTAGCAATAGGAAACAGTTTTTCAAATGACGCTATGCGTTATTTGCGCGATATAGCGAAGGCAGATGGAGAAAACATAAAAGCGGTAAATCTGTTTATAGGTGGCTGTCCGCTGTCACGGCATTATGCGAATATGCATAATGATTCGGCAGATTATGATTTTGAATATAATGGTGAGAGAACAGGTATAAAGGTTTCGATACGTCAGGCGTTGCAGAGTGACATATGGGATGTGGTGACGCTTCAGCAGGTGAGCGGTCAAAGTGTGGATTATGAAACGTATCAGCCGTATCTTAATTCCCTTGCGGGATATGTTCATATACACGCGCCGAAAGCAAAAATCATGCTGCACCAGACATGGGCGTATGAGCAGGGCAGCGCGCGTCTTACAGAGGAGCTTGGATATAAAAGTCAAGGTGATATGTTCACAGACTTAAAGGCAGCGTATGAGCAGGCGGCAAAAGCGATTGGAGGTGCGGAAATTATTCCGTGCGGCGAGGCCTTTCAGAAGCTTATAGATGAGA
The DNA here is from genome assembly GCA_910585795.1 of uncultured Clostridia bacterium. Taxonomy (GTDB): domain Bacteria; phylum Bacillota; class Clostridia; order UBA1381; family UBA1381; genus Hominilimicola. The sequence goes on from CAJUFV010000208.1 coordinate 30,523, forward strand.
ATACCTCACGCCTGCATCGTGATACCTTTCACGCGTCGTTGGGACTCGGAAGGCTTGCGTTGGGATATGTTTGGTATGAGATGCTAACAGGCAGGAGCTGTATAGGAAATAGCTTTAATGATACTGATGAGCCTGTTATGTGTCGGGAAATGGAAATAGCTCAGAAATGCGCGCATAAAGCCGTAGATAAATACAGGAGGATATACTGATATGTATAAATTTAATAACAGAGAAATAACATTTGGCAAGTATAACACACCTACACCGTGGATGAATTATTTGTCAAACGGAACATTTCATACAATGATTTCGCAGGCAGGAGGCGGTGTAGCGTTTTATAAATCACCACAGATATGGAGAATTAATCATTATCGTTTTTTTCATATGCCTACTGACCGAAGCGGTTTTTACACATATATAAAGGATGAAGCAGACTACTGGTGTCCTACGAATGAACCATGCAGAAGTAAGCCTGAAAAATGGACTTCGACACATGGTATGGGATATACCCGTTTTGAGGCTGAGAAAAATGATGTGACTGTAAAGAGTACATATTTTGTAGGTGAATATGAAAACGCGCTTATATGGAATTTAAAGTTTAAATCTAGGTCTGATAAAAAGCTCACAATTTTTCCGTATGTTGAGCTTGGTATGATGGAATTTATGCGTGAACTGCAATGGCAGTGTTATAACAAGCATCAGCTTACCGCATATAATATGGATAATGTGCTGGTGTATAAATATGGTGTTGAGGACCAGCCGCGTCCTGAACAGACGCCTTTGGTTTATTTCGCGTCAGATGTGCCTGTTGTAGGCTTTGATTGTGACAGAGATGAGTTTGTGGGGGCGTATCGCAGTGAGGAAAATCCTCAGAATGTTGAAAAAGGACAATGTACAAATTCAACGCTTTACGGCGGCGACCCTTGTTTTGCGCTTCAGATAGACCTTGAACTAAAGGCCGGTGAAGAAAAAACCGTTAATATTTTTCTTGGTACGGCAATGACAGAGGATGAAATAAAGTCAAGTGTTTCTCATTGTTGTGAAAGTACTTTTGTGGAAAAATCATATAACAGGCTGTGTGAGCAGTGGGACAATTATCTTGGGAAATTTCAGTGTGAAATTCCTGATAAGGATGCTCAGACTATGATAAATATTTGGAATCCGTATCAGGCGGAGCGTAATTTCCAGTTTTCACGAAATATCAGCTATTATGCGACAGGTACTTTCCGCGGCGTAGGCGTGAGAGATACCGCTCAGGATATTCTGGCGATGGTACCATTTGATTTAAGACGTGCAAAGAATAAGCTGAATCTGCTATTTACACAGCAGTATCAGGACGGACATTGTAATCATTATTGCTTCCCGATTGAAGGCTGGGAGCCTGTAAAGCGTATACATAGTGATAATCACTTATGGCTTGTAATGACCTGTTATCATATTATCATGGAGGAAGGCAGTCTTGACTATCTGGATGAGGTTGTTAATTTCTATGACGGCGGCTGCGCTACTGTTTGGGAGCATATTAAAAAGTCAATTGATTTCTGTATGGCTAATTTGGGTCATAACGGCTTCCCGCTTATGCTGTCCTCAGACTGGAATGACATGCTGTATAAGGTGTGCCGCAAGGGCAGAGGTGAAAGTGTATGGACGGGAATGCAGTTTGGAACGGTACTCAGGATGATTGCGGAAATTGCTGAGCTTAAGGGTGAGGATAAGCAAAAGTATTTTGATATATATGAAAGTCAGAAAAAGCTTGTCAACGAAAAGGCATGGGACGGTAATTGGTATATTAGATGTATTACAGATGAAGGTCGTTATATCGGCAGTGAAAAGGAACCTCAGGCAAAGATATGGCTAAATACCCAGAGCTGGTCGGTAATTAGTGGTATGGGTGATAATGGACTTGCGGCAATGGATAGTGTAAAAGAGTATCTTGATACGGATTTGGGTATTAAGAAAATACACCCGTCAATGCAGGATTATCCGTCAAAGAGCGACCCGCTTACTTATTATAATAAGGGCTGCGGTGAAAACGGAAGCGTATTCTGTCACGCAAATACATGGGCGATTATTGCCGAATGTATGTTAAAGCGGCCTGAAAGAGCTTATAAGTATTATCATCAGCTTTTACCTATGATAGCTCAGGAAAAAGCGGGTGAATGGCGTTATAAAGCTGAACCGTATGTATACGCTTCAAATATATTTGGTCCTGAAAGTGATAAATTTGGTTTGGCTAATGTGTCATGGCTTACGGGAACTGCGGCATGGATGTATGTTGCTGTGACTCAGTATATGTTTGGAATACGCGCAAAATGGGATGGTCTTGAAATTGACCCGTGTCTGCCGGATGAGATGCTTCCCGCAAAGGTTACGCGTGTATTTAGAGGACATAAGTATGATATTACAATAACTAAAAATGAAAGAGTATTTGTAAAGTTTGAAGATAAGGATGAGAATATAGTTATCTGACGCGGAGGATATGATGAATTTTGAGTTTATGAAAAGCTTTATGGATAGTCTTACTGACTGGATTATTCCCGGTAACAGCATAGTTGTGTATAAGGATAAAGAGAAGATTTTTGAATATAGTTCAGGTTATGCAGATGTTGAAAATAAGGCAAAAATGACTGGCAGAGAACAGCTTTATATTTATTCATGTTCAAAAATTGCGACTGTAACAGCGGCTCTTCAATTATATGAGAGAGGAAAATTTCTGCTCACTGACCCGCTGTATGAGTATCTGCCTGAATTTAAAGACATGAATATAAAAATTGACGGCACAGTTGAAAAAGCAAAAAAGCCGATACTTGTACGCGATTTGTTCACTATGACTGCGGGATTATCCTATGATACAGAAACAGAGGCCTTTCAAAAGGCGTGTATGCTTACTAACGGACATATGGATACGCGAACAGTGATAAAATGTCTTGCGGAGGAGCCTTTGATGTTTGAGCCTGGTGATAGGTGGAATTACAGCTTGTGTCATGATGTGCTGGCAGTGCTGACGGAGGTTGTTTCAGGGACGCGTTTTTCAGAATATGTTAAAAGGAATATATTTGACGCTCTGGATATGAAAAATTCATATTATCATCCGACGTCAGACATGACGGAAAAAATGGCGCGGCAGTATATCTATGAAACAGGCGGTACAAGTGATATAGTAGAGCTTCAGAGAAGTAAAAACCGTTCTGGTGTTGTTAAGAAAACAGAAGGAAATCATCTTGTGTTTGGTGACAGATATGACAGCGGCGGAGCCGGAATCATTACTACGGTAAACGATTATGCTTTGCTTGCGGCGGCGCTGGCAAACAGCGGCCGCGGGCTTAACAAAAACAGAATATTAAGCCGCGCGACAGTTGAGCTTATGAAAACAAATCATCTGAGCAATGAACAGCGAAGGATGATGAGCTGGCCGCAGTTAAAAGGTTATGGCTATGGTCTTGGCGTAAGGACAATGCTGAATAAAGCTGAAGGCGGCTCAAATGGGCCAGCCGGCGAATTTGGCTGGGGAGGAGCTGCCGGAGCAACAGTGTTAATGGATACCGAGCACAATTTAGCTATGTTTTACGCACATCACATGCTTAATCCCCAAGAGGAATATTATCAGCCTAGGCTGAGAAATATATTATATTCATGTATATAAACAGACGGAAAGGAAGTAGATAAAATGAAACCAAGAATAGGAATAAGACCCACAATTGACGGACGCTGGGGAGGCGTACGAGAAAGTCTTGAGGAAAAGACGATGGCAATGGCAAACGCCGCAAAAGCGCTTATTGAGAGTAATGTGCACTATCAGGACGGAACTCCCGTAGAATGTGTAATTTCACCATGTACTATCGGAAGCGGGGCGGAGGCCGCAAAATGCAATGACTATTTTTCCACGCAGAATGTATGCGCGACACTGGCTGTAACACCATGCTGGTGCTATGGAAGTGAGACTATGGATTTAAACTCAGATACAGTTAAGGCAGTATGGGGGTTTAACGGAACAGAACGTCCTGGAGCGGTTTATCTTGCCGCTGTTATGGCCGCGTTTGCTCAGCGCGGACTGCCGGCTTTCTCCATGTATGGACATGATGTGCAGGATATTGATGATAATACTGTTCCAGATGATGTTGCGGAAAAAATGATACGCTGGGCAAAGGGCGCTATTGCGGTCGGTCAGATGAAAAACAAGTCATATGTTAATCTTGGCGGTGTGTCAATGGGTATTGCGGGCTCATACTGTGATATGTCATTTATGCAGAAGTATCTTGGTATAAGAGCTGAATTTGTTGATTTGACTGAAATACTTAGAAGAATTACATTAGGCATTTATGATAAAGACGAATATGAAAAAGCGCTTGCGTGGATAAAGGTAAACTGTCCTGAGGGCTTTGATAAAAACGCGGGCAAGAATTTCCCTGAAATTATTACAAAATCAAAAGTGGTTCCGGCTGATAAGGACTGGGAGTTTATTGCTAAATTCACGATAATAGTGAATGATATTCTTTATGGCAATGAAAAGCTTGCGGAAATGGGATGGCATGAGGAAGCGCTTGGTAAGAACGCGATAGTCGGCGGTTTTCAGGGACAGAGAAACTGGACTGACTGGCTTCCAAACGCTGATTTTACAGAGGCAATTATGGCGTCATCGTTTAATTGGAACGGAAAGAAAATGCCTACACCGTTTGCTACGGAAAATGATACGTTAAACGGTATTTCAATGCTGCTTGCAACACTTGTTACAGGCAAGGCTCCGGCATTTCATGACGTTCGTACATACTGGTCGCCTGATGCTGTTAAGCGTGTTACAGGCAAGCAGCTTGACGGCAGAGCGTCGGACGGCATAATTCATCTTATAAATTCAGGCGCGACGGCGCTTGATTGTACCGGCGCGGCAAAGGATGAAAACGGAAACGGAACGCAAAAAGAATGGTGGAATATGACCGACGAGGATATTGATGCTTGTATTAAGGCTACGGACTGGTGCAGAGCTGATTATGAGTATTTCAGAGGCGGCGGTTTTTCAAGCCATTTCAGAACAAAAGCAGAGATGCCAGTGACAATGCTGCGCGTTAATCTTGTTGAAGGAATCGGTCCTGTTATTCAGATAGCTGAAGGTTATACATGCAATCTTGATGATGATGTACATGATAAGCTTGACAAGAGAACTGACCCGACGTGGCCTACAACATGGTTTGCGCCTATTCTTACAGGAAAGGGCGCATTCAGAGACGTTTACAGTGTAATGGCGAACTGGGGAGCAAATCATGGTGTAACAGTCGGCGGACATGTAGGAGCAGACTTGATAACATTGTGTTCAATGCTTAGAATCCCTGTTACTATGCATAATGTATCGGATGAAAAGGTATATCGTCCGCACTCGTGGTCATCTTTTGGAACAGAGGATTCACAGGCGGCTGATTACGCGGCCTGCAGGAATTACGGCCCTATGTATAAGTAATAAAATATATACAGGATTCTTTCTAATAATAAAAATGGATGCGCGGCAGTAAATGCCGCATATCCATTTTATATAGATTACTGATTTCAGAATATACGGGTTTTCTTGTTACCCCAAATAAGATATTTCTCTCCCTCTTATTATTTATACCGTGTATTCTGTGAT
>CAJUFV010000209.1 GCA_910585795.1 uncultured Clostridia bacterium
ATAGGCAAATTGAATTTATTTTGATTTTTTTATTTCTTCAAGGCGAATCCTGATTTTTTAGCCATTTTCAAAATGTATGATGTTCACAAAACATCCTGAAATGCAAACATTTTACCACGAAATGTAATCATTTTAAGTAAAAATGTAAACATTTCATTCAAAAATGTAAGTCTGAAATCTCCAAAATCCATTGTTTTTGCAAAAATGATAAAAATGTAAACATTTTATGCAGAAATGTTTGCAAAACACCCTCAAATGTAAACATTTCAGATAAAACTGTAAGAAAACAGGTCAAAAACGCACTAAAATCCACTCTATAAAGCAGATAAAAAAAATAATAAAAAAATACAAAAAAATACTTGACAATTACCGAATGGTAAGTTATAGTTTTGTTACGGACAAAAAATTACTGTTCGTAAATTTTTCTGAAAGGAGTGAACCGAGCCTATGGGCAGGAGGAAAAACAGGCACGAAAAAAGGCTATCCAAGAAAGAGAAGATAGAACTTTCAATTCAAGCTGCAATGTCGATTGGAACCCTCATTACAGCTATCGCAACATTAGTATCTGCACTCAAATCTTAAATAGCCGAACAGGGAGCTTCGGCTCCCTGCGTCCTGTTTTCATTATAATGCTGAAAAGCTCAAATGTCAATATGAAAATGAGAAATTTTTTGACGTTGTTACTTGCCATCAATGTAATGATTATGGCAGTAAAGCAGGATGCAATGGCTACTTTGATAGTGATTGCAAATGCAGCAGCATTGCTTATAGCTGTTGTAGTCGGATATTTCATTAGGAGATAAGGAGAATTGATATGAAAAATGCAGAAGAATTGTATACTGTAAAGCCTACATTCGAGGTTAAAGTTACAGGAGAAGACATTGACGATATTATGGTCGGCGCACTTGAAGGCGGCATCACATATTGGTGCAGAAAAGCTGAGGTTGTCGGAGATTATCTTGGAGAGTATGCAAGCGACCAGATAAGCAGAGGAGGAGAACTGATTCTTTTTGACAGTGATGGCGAGTGGAAACACACGCTTAATAAAGAAAAGTTTCTCAAAGGTCTTCGGATGTATTTTGAAAACAAAGGACCGTATGAAATTAGAGACGGTAACGGAGGAATAGACTGTTGCCTAGTTGATGCGGTTGTTGCCGATATGATTATCCAATATGCCATCTTTGATGATGTTATATACGGATGAAAAAGAGGGTGAATTATGGCTGAAGATTTAACGTGCGTAATGTGTGGAAGCGAAATTGATTCTCCGGTTTTGGTACAAATGATGTGGCTTCTTCCGGATGAAGAACGTGCAATCACAGTCGGTACGTCATTACACAAAGTATGTACCGGCTGTGCAGAAAAGGTAAAGGAGTTACTTGAAGGGAGAGTGGAACGAAATGGGGAAGAAGAAAATCAGTAAGATTGCTGCTATGCACAGAGAGTACGGACAGAACGAAGGCTCTATATGCCGGAACTGCTGCAATTTCTGTACGCATCAGAGCGAAAGCAGCACAAGCAACAAATGCAGGGCATACGGTATAACAGATTCGTATGATACGGATTGGAAATGGAATTATACCGGATGTGGCTTGTATAATACGCCGTTTAATGAAACGGCAGGTGTTCCATTGATTGAAAAAAGAAAATGATATACAGGAGGAATTTGAAATGAAAAAGGTTTTAGTTATATTGGCAATGGTATTTTCTATGTTTGGAAGTGCTGCATCGGCAGCAGGTGCTATGTATGTTACATATACTTCGTTAGGAGTGCCGGATATGAACAGCTCGTTTAAAACGTATATGGACTATCGCTGTATTACTGATGTAAGCAGTCCTCAGTATAAATATATACAGGATTGGGGATGGAGCGACAGTAATGGGTTTATGAGAGCAAAAGGAGAGACGGACCTCGGTGTTCCGGATGATTATTATATGATTGCTATGGGAAGCCGATATGGAACAGGCATCGGTACAAAATACAGAATCACGACCAATACCGGAAACGTGTTTTACGCTGTCTTATGCGACCAGAAATCAGATTACGATACTGATTCTACTCACACGTTCGGCAGAAATAACGACATCGTTGAATTCATTGTAGATACAAGACAGCTCAATCGTGATGTAAAGGTTATGGGAAGTGCAAACGTATATATGCCGCTTAACGGTAAAATTGTATCGGTTGAACGTATTGATTTTGTGGAGGAGTAAGGATAATGAAAAATAAAGTAAAACTGCCTGTATTGATTGTAATGCTTGCGTTAGGGATATTGTGCGTTTACGGTTCGGCGACAGTGACAACGTATGTTACAAAAACAGCAATACAGCAAGCGGTATTTGAAACAATTTCAGATTTTAAAACAGAAACAGGACAATATCCTAATTGGTTTGTTGAGTGGCTGAATACGATTTATATACAAGAACATACAAAGGAGGAATAGAAGGCAATGAAAGATATATTAAATGTTATTGATTCGCTACAGGAAAATTATAAAAAACTGTTTGATGAAAAAAAGATAACAAAAAAAGCAATATGCGATTTGTGTATACCATTCCGCGATAAATATTCTTTAACTGATTTACAAACTCTGAGAATTGCACGAAAAGAGATGGACATTTCAGAAATAGCTTTTATTTTTGGGGATAAGGAGGGCTAACAATGAGCGAAAAATGGATAGATGTACAAGACCGTTTACCAGAGGTCGAAGTGTTGGTTCTGCTATATATAGAGCGTAATTATAGAAATGGTAACGAATATTTAGAAATGGTGACAGGGCGATACAGCGATACATATAAAACATTTTTCGGAAACGGAATATTGCCTGTTGAAAATGTTACGCATTGGCAACCGTTGCAAAAGTCCCCCGTAAGCGAGGTGTAGGGTATATATGGCGACAGCGGTATTGATGATACGGAGCTAGAAAAAATAATGCAGGGGAGAATGTAATGATTATTTTTACTATAGACGGTGAGCCGAAAGGAAAAGGCAGACCGCGTTTTACTAAAAGCGGTAATACATATACGCCGAAGGAAACATCGGAATATGAAACTCTTGCGGCAATAGCATATAAGAGTAAAAGCAAGGGCGAATATTTTGACAAGGATGTGCAGATTCGCATGGTGATTGTGGCATATTATAGCATACCCAAAACGGTAAGTAAAAAAAAGTGCGAACAAATGGTGTTAACTGAAATCAGGCCGCAGAAAAAACCTGATTTGGATAATGTAATAAAAATTATTATGGATGCGCTCAATGGTGTGGCATATCATGATGACGCGCAAATTGTATCAGTAGAAGCGCATAAATTTTATTCACTGCATCCGAGGGTTGAGGTTGCGGTAGGAAGTATTGGAGAAGAGATACATAATGGACATAGAACAAAAGGCATTTGAGCGATTACAGCTGGGAGATTATCGGCAATATCCACGACAATCCCGAATTGCTGGAGGTGTCAAATTGAAATCAGTATTACTAAGCATAAGGAGTGATAAATATGCCGATATGCAGAATATGCGGAGCGGAGTTTGAGAAAGGAGGACTTACAATGAATAGAAAACTTAGTTTATACATAGCAAGCAGATTGTTGAAAATTATAGGAGTATTGTTTGACGCAGTGGCTGAAATGTTTTGGTGGCTATGGGATAAGACAAGCACTATAGGTGATTGGTGCTATTGAAAAAAAGACGTGTTAATGCGTAATTATTATAAAAAAAAGAGAGAGGACTTACAATGAATAGAGAAATATTGTTTCGCGGTAAGCATGTAGATAATGGCGAGTGGGTATACGGACTGCCGAGTTATGATACGGATGGATATGTTACAGAAATATCAGCATACAAAGGTTTAGGTTGTAGTAGAGCGTATATGGTTATCCCAGAAACAGTCGGACAGTACACAGGCAAGGACGATAAGAACGGCAGGAAGATATTTGAGGGGGACATGGTGAAAACTAAGAAATACGGAAAAGTCATAGGGCATACAAATGTTAATGATTATGACGTTTTCAAGGTTACTTATGAACCGGCTGTTTTTAGGCTAACAAATAACAATAGAGGATTTGAACTTGTTGGAATCGGTACTGATTATGAGGTTATCGGCAATATCCACGACAACCCTGAATTATTGGAGGCATCAGAATGAATAAAAAAGAGTTTGCACAATGGATTTATGAAAACTACACCATAGACGAAAAACCTATGGCGAGAGAGCTGCTCGAAAACGTACTTGATGAAGCCGAAGGTATGAGCGAAGAAGAACAGTACAGATATTTAAGCAGAATGATACCGCAAGTACCGGATAGCATTATAAGAAAAGTGTGTTATTAGACAAGGAGTGTTATAAATTGATAAGCAAATAAAAATAAAGCCATCCTCTCCGTTTTTAAGCGGAAGCGAATATGAATTTTTTAGGATGAATTTCTGCGAACGCTGCAACAAGCATAAGGAAAGAGAAGATGGCGGTTGTGCCTTTGAAGAAGACGGAGGCTGCCGAATAGAAAACGCTTGCGAAGATGCAAGAATTGACATTGATAAATTTCCGAGCGAAGATATAGTTTTCGTTGAGGTTGATGGCAAGATCAAGTATTGGAATGTATGCAAAGACTTCGATTCTTCCGATGAAAAACTTATGAAATGGCACAAAATGATGTTAGGTGGCGAATAACACATTTCAGAATGATAGGAGAATGATACTATGAACGAGAATAAAACGGTTACTCATTGCGAGGGAGAATGCGGATGCTGCGGCAGTGTAAATCTTGAATTTGGACCGTTAGAGGCAGGGAACAACGGAGCGCATTATCCGTTTATGTGCAAGAATTGCGGAGCATCAGGTAAGGCGTGGTACAACATAGAGTATTCCAAAACAATAATGGAATAGAAGCGGTTCTATCAGATGCGGGGTCAATACCAAATCGGAAGCGATGAAAGATGCGAGACTGTACATCAGACAATGGGAACTTGCTCCTGCAAAGATAGATTATTGCCGTGAAGTTAGAGAGTGAAAAAACGTAGGTGGAGAGCTTTGACAGTTATTGAATTGATTAAAAAGCTCGAAAAAGAGACTCCAACAGCGGAAGTAACTGTAAAAATCAATTTTACAGACCGATATATTCCGGTTAAGGAGATAGATAGCAGATATATTCCTGCTCAAAACAAGGAATTTATAGAGCTTGTGATATAGGGAGGACGTTATGGCAAGAAGAAATTTATTGCATAAGAGCAAATTAGAAGATTTTAAGAATTGGCTTGAATTCGATGGGTGGACACTTGAAGACACAAAAGGCTTTTATGAGGTTTTGAGAGCTTCAAAATGCAAAAGAAAGTTTATCCTGTTTTCAAGGCTTGAACTGAAAGAGCATTATTCAGTAAGGGATGCTGACGAAGGTGTTGTTGCTGCTTACATACGTAATAAGAAAAAACTGCGTGATGCCGACAGGAACAGAGCAAACGGAGAGTGGATGCTTGATGTCGAAAACAGTGATTACGGCTATGATAACGTCATATGCAGTCATTGCAACGCATCTATCACTATGGACGAAGGAGAAAGATACCCATTCTGTCCTATTTGCGGAGCGAAAATGAAGGTTATGGATGAAGAAAAAGAAGCGAAGGTGAAATCGGATGAAGTATCACAGAACAGTATATCTTGAACAGATATATGATCAAAGGCTGTTGGAACTATGCAAGATATGAGGCAATGACATTAGCGATGAAATACATAAGCTTGAAGAAAAATATCCGGATGATATAGCGAACATCATCTGTTTTATGCAATTTTTCGGCGAAATGATTCTTTCTGGATGTGAAGATGTCGACATTCCTAAAATGTATGAATCGTATTCAAAAACATTATCGTGTGCGGTAGATGCCTTCAGCCTTATGTCTATGAATTTATGCAAAAGTACGAGCATAACAAGTTTGAACTTCAAAAGAGCCTTTGCTGCTTATAGTAAAATGCTGCTTAAAAGTAAAAGAAAGGATGAATCTAAGATGCAAATAAAAGAATTTTTGGAAAATGTAATTTATGAAACAGAGCTTCTGATTATATTCGGAGCTATAAAAATCGAGTGTACTGTTGCAGATGTATACGAAAAAGCAATAGTCATCCCCTGTGGAAGTCTTGAAGTTGACGATGTAACAGTACAGGATAACAGGCTTGTTATAAACGCTGTTGCTGTTAAAAAAGATGATAAATAAGCCTGCAAATAAAAAGTCAAGTACTTTTTAGAAAAAAATAAAAAAGATTTATGCAGAAAAAATAGCAAGAGAAAAAGACCACCGTATAACGCCGGTCAAATAGGGCGAAAAGATATATTTACTCTGACG
>CAJUFV010000210.1 GCA_910585795.1 uncultured Clostridia bacterium
ACTGTCAGTTTCTTCTTTTCCTCATCGCTAACACTGTATATTATACGTCCCTCGTGCATCATTATCAGCTTATTTCCATGAGTAATGGCATCATTCATATTATGAGTAATCATCATTGCTGTAAGATTCCCGTCCGCAATAAATTTATCTGAAAGCTCCAGAACTGTTGCGGCTGTCTTAGGGTCAAGTGCCGCCGTATGTTCATCAAGCATTAAAAGCTTCGGTCTCCTCATAACGGCCATAAGAAGCGTCAAAGCCTGACGCTGACCGCCGGACAAAAGGCCAACCTTTGATGTAATCCTATCTTCAAGACCTAGACCAAGCTGTGCAAGCAGTTCTCTGTACAAATGTAATTCCTTTTTAGGTATTGCCCACTTGATACCTCGCCGACACCCTCTCCGATATGCAAGAGACATATTTTCCGCAATCTGCATATCAGCGGCTGTTCCCATCATTGGGTCCTGAAATACGCGTCCAAGATATTTAGCTCTTTTATGTTCTGGCAGCTTTGTTATATCATTACCATCTATTACAATAGTTCCGCTGTCTACTGGAAACACGCCGCATATACTGTTCATAAGTGTAGATTTGCCTGCTCCATTACCACCTATTATTGTTACAAAATCACCCTCATTAAGCTCAAAATTAACGCCGTCAAGAGCCTTTTTTTCGTTTATAGTTCCTTTGTTAAACGTCTTATAAACTCCATTAACCTTTAGCATCAGACCGCCTCCTTTGATGAACTCTTTTCCGCAAGCCTTCTCTTCCAATACGGTATGCCCAGAAATACCGCAACTACAAGTGCTGAGAACATTTTAAGGTCGTTTGCATTTAGTCCCATTCTCAAAACAAGTGTAATCACAATATAATAAATAATACCTCCAAATACTGATGCCAAAAGATGCAAAGCAAAATTTTTAAACAGCTTTCCAAATATAACCTCACCTATAATAACAGCAGCAAGTCCAATTACTATTGCACCTCGGCCCATATTAATATCACAAAATCCCTGATACTGAGACAGCATCGCTCCTGACAAGGCAACAATTCCATTTGAAAGAATTAATCCTATAATTTTATTTGTATCCGTATTAATGCCGTTAGCTCTTGCCATATTAGGATTACAGCCGGTTGACCGTAAAGAATGTCCCAATTCCGTACCAAAAAACCAATATAATACCGCAATTATAACTACAGCAAAAATTCCGCCTACTATAACCGCTTGTGGAATACTGCGTATTGAAAGTAAGATATTATATTTTTCAACCGACATAGGCAGGTTAGCTTTCTGCGACATTATATGCAAATTTACTGAATATAGTATAAGCTGTGTAAGTATACCGGCAAGAATTGCAGGGATACCAAATTTAGTATTAAAAATTCCTGTCACAAGACCAGCAACACCCCCCGCCAGAAAGGCAAGTAACATCGACACCCCCACATTCATGCCTGATGTTACACAAACAACAAGCACCGCACCTCCTGTAGCCATTGTTCCATCTACAGTAAGGTCAGCAACATCAAGAATTCTAAATGTTATATATACGCCAATTGCCATAATACCCCAGATTATTCCCTGGGCAATAGCTCCAGGCATAGCGTTAAGCAATCCTAACATAATTTATTTCCTCATTCCTTATACAAAAAAATCATATTTCAGAAAAATTGCAATAGAGCAGGCTACCCTATTGCAATTTTTCTTTTATATTGGTATTACAAATTATTCTGCGGTCAATTCTTCATAGCCCTCAGGAATATTATCAATTCCAAGCTCAGAAGCTCTTGCAGCAACATACTTCTTCGTAAGATTTTCAGCATATTTAATTTCCATTTCCGCAGGGTCCGCACCATTTACAAGTATTTCATATGCCATTTCGGCAGTAACCTCACCTATACTATAGTAAGATATTGAAAGTGTCGCAATACCGCATCCACGGCAAATGCCTTCTTCTCCCGCAATAATCGGGATTTTTGCAGGATTGGCAACATTCGCAATTATTTCTGTATTTGCGGCCGCCGTATTATCTGTAGGAATATAAAGCGCGTCGCAAGCATCACAAGCTGTTGTTACTACGGCTGACACATCATTTGAATCAGCAAAAGGATACATTTCTGTCTCATACCCAAGTTTTACAAGCTCTTCTGATACAATATCTATCTGATATTTTGAGTTTGGCTCACTGGAACAATAAATGAGACCTATTTTTTTAGCATCAGGAAGCAGCTCCTTAAACATAGCCGCCTGCTCCGTCAAAGGCGCAAGGTCTGCTGTACCTGTAATATTTCTGCCTGTTGTGCCTGTCCATTCACTTATGTCCAATGCCGTAGCATAATCAGTAATTGATGTACCAACTATAGGAATATCTGCTGTCGCGGATGCCGCGGCCTGCAGTGATGCTGTCGCATTGGCAAATATAAGATCTGCTCCTGAAGATACAAACTGATTTACAATAGTAGAACATGTTGCCGAATCACCTGCCGCATTCTGTAAATCAAACTCTACATTTCCTTCACCGAGAAGCTCCGTAAGCTTGTCCTGAAAGCCCTTTGTCGCCGCGTCAAGAGCATCATGCTGTACAAGCTGACAAAGTCCGATTTTATAAATCTTCTCCGAAGCTGTATCAGTATTTCCTCCGCAGCTTGAAAGAGCAGTTATTGACATAGCACAAATTAATGCTGTTGCAAAAATCTTTTTAATATTCATCCTTGATTCCTCTTTTCATAATAATAGTATGTATAGGAAATTTTTACCGTATTTTATCCATACTTTTGTTATTATATCACGCCTTATTAAATTCGTCAAGACAAAATTCATTTCTTCCCTGATATCATCCTAATGCTTAAACATACATTAACAAAGAAAAAAACTGACAGCGCATTAAAACACTGCCAGTTTTTGTATAAGACCAAAATAGAGTTTTTTACATTACGCTATCTGACACGGCTCTCAATATTCCACATTACATTATGAAAGCATCAGCAATATTTCAAGCACAATAACAATCGCGCTTAAAATACTAAGCACAGTAACTCCAAGGACACACTTTTTTTTCAGTCGATTAATCGCTGTTTCTAGATTAAGCAGTGCATTTTTTGTATTATGCTGTGTATTTTTTAAATCAAAGATACTGTCATTAACTTTAGCAACAGAACCTACTGACTGTTTCACTTCTGATATGCTTATACCTATATCGTTAATTGTACGACGCAAATCATCGTAAAAGCTCTGCTGCTCAATTGTTCCTTCTCTATTCTTAAGTTCAGCATCTTTCACCTTGTCAGTTAACAAACTAATTTTTTGAGAAAGCTCAGAAACATCTCCTGTAATTTTATCTATTCCTTCCTGCACACAAACAATATCTTTTTCTTCCATTGTCATATCATCTGTATAATTAGTGTTGTTTCCGAACGTATAATCTTGCGTTGTTTTCATTGACTCCAAATCGTTTTCCTTTGCCTTATCAGCAGATTCAGTATCCTCGTTTTTGGTTTTAAACATATCCATTGTGCTTACAACGGTATCTTTAAATTTCTTTGCGCTGTTTTCAATACCGCCGGCCGTTTTTTTGAATTTATCAATAACACTCTGAATATTAATAGTCTCATTTAAATTTATTCTCTGTGTATTAGCGACAGATTCCGCTTTTTCACCGTCATTCAATTTTATATCCGCATTCTTTAGAAATTCCTCGTATTCCGCGTCACTGCCGGTATAAAACGCATCCTGACCATCATATGACTTTATATTCATATCCTTTTTGTCCATAAATTCACCCTTCTCTTATGAATTTTATACAGAGCTGAAATTAATCCTCTTCAGATTCAGGTTTTACTGGATTAATTATAACAACATTATCTTTATCATCATCTTCAAATGAAAAATTATTGTTCTTCTCCAGCTTTTTCCCGCACTTTGAACAATATACATCTTCTGAATGATTATACGCGCCGCAGTCTGAGCACTTCACTGTTTCTTTAAGCTCTGCAAGCTGTTCCTTAAGCTCTGCCGCCTCAAGCATAAGCGCGTCAATTTTCCTGCATTTTTCAGAAAGCTTCCCATCAGTGTTACCATCTGTTTTATAGCTGTCATATATTGATTTACCTATTTCAGAATAAATTTCTTTAATTTTATCTTCTGTTTCACTGATGGCAAACTTAAGCTTTGTCTGGCTTACAACATTATTTGTCTTGCCAATCACTGTTTTTGTCAGCTTTAGAGCGCCATCTTTAGCTTTACTCGCATGCTCCTTCAGCTTATCAAATACTTCCTCCATATTTTCGTCCTCCTTTATAATATTATGCTCAATTTTATAGAATATTTACATTATAACATATAATATGTCAATTTTCTATGACATTTTTATTATTTTTTTATTTCAGGACAATGTTACATATTACAAAA
>CAJUFV010000211.1 GCA_910585795.1 uncultured Clostridia bacterium
AGAAAAATATAGTATAATCATATATTATATGATTTTAAAGCGAATTTTAGTATAACAATCATAAGAGATAAGCTGTAAAGAGATAGATGAATAAACGGGGAATTGCGTTTGTAAATTTACTATGCTATAATAACCTCAGGCTGTAGACAAAATCAAAGGTTTTTTCAAGGAGAAAGTATGATAGGCGTATATTTAAGCGGAACAGGAAATACAAAGCATTGTATTGAAAAATTAATACATTTGCTGGACGAAACCGCACAGGCAGTTCCTATTGAAGCTAAAGAAGCTGTGAGCTTATTGTCAAAGCATGATTTTATTGTTTTAGCGTATCCAGTTCAATTTTCAAACGCTCCTGTCATGGTGAGAGATTTTATCAGAAGTCATGCTGATATTTGGAAGGATAAAAAAGTACTGTGTGTTGCTACAATGGGCTTGTTTAGCGGAGACGGCGCGGGGTGCTCCGCGCGGTTATTAAAAAGGTACGGCGCGAAGGTTGTCGGAGGCTTACATATTCGTATGCCTGATTCGGTTTGTGATGTAAAGCTGCTTCAAAAGCCCGCTGAAAAGAATCGTAAAATTATCATAGAGGCGGACAGAAAAATTGAAAAGCGTGCGGAGAAAATCAGACATGGCAAATATCCGAAGGATGGTATGCGTCTGTATAATAGAATAGCAGGTTTTATAGGTCAGCGCTTGTGGTATTACGGAAAAACAAAGGATTATACAGATAAGCTGAAAATCAGCGCCGATTGTACAGGGTGCGGGGTATGCATCCCGATATGTCCTATGGAAAATATTTCTGTAAAAAACGGCGCCGCGTCGGCAGGAAAGCGTTGTACCATGTGCTATCGTTGTGTTTCCTTATGTCCCGCGCAGGCCATTACGTTATTGGGAGAAACGGTTATTGAACAGTACCATTATGACAAATATATGAAAGAATAGATATTAGCTGTCATTGAACGTCTTATTTGCCCATAATAAGAGCGTTAAAAGTTTTATTGATATTTATGGGCAGAAAGGCTGTTGTAATTATAATGAGAAAGCTGCTTGCGATATGGCTGGGGAAAGCTCTGACTATAGCGGGGAAAATAATAGGAAAAAAATCCTCTTCATCTCCGGGACATTATGCGCTGAAGGTTTGTCCTGACCTTGTAAAAGCGTTTAATGACTGTGTTTCAAAGGGGATAATTGTAACCTGCGGTACAAACGGTAAAACAACAACAAATAATCTTATGGCTTCAGCGCTTGAGGCAAAGGGATATAAGGTTATATGCAACAGACTGGGAGCGAATATGCTTAGCGGCATCGCAACTACACTTTTACAGGAGATGAATATTTTTGGTAAGCTTAGCGCTGATTACGCCTGTCTTGAAATAGATGAAGCATATACTCCTATAGTATTTGATTATATAAAGCCGGATGTCATGGTGATAACAAATTTGTTCCGTGACCAACTGGATCGTTACGGGGAGATTGATATAACTTCTGATATAATAAAGCGCGCGATTATGAAGGCGCCTGATTTGAAGCTGGTTTTAAACGGTGATGACCCGCTTTGTGTACAGTTTGGGCAGAATGATAATAAAGCGTATTATTACGGAATATCCGAGCAAGTACTTCCTCAGCTTGATGATACAAAGGAGGGGCGTTTTTGTCCTGTATGCGGAGGAGAGCAGCAGTATAAGTACTATCATTACAGTCAGCTTGGTGATTTTTATTGTTCGCGCTGCGGTTTTAAACGTCCTGAGATTGATTTTGAGGCTATAGGGATTTGTTTGGATTCTCCGATGAAATTTACGGTAAACGGACAGCGTATGGAAATAAATTATAAGGGCTTTTATAATATATATAATCTCATAGCGGTATACGGAGCAATGGAGGTAATAGGTGAGAGTCCGGATGATTTTGCCGAGCTGCTTACAGGATATAAACCGCAGATAGGCAGAATGCAGGAATATAAATTTAATAAGCCGGTAATTTTAAGTCTTTCTAAAAATCCGGCAGGCTTTAATCAGGCTATAGCTACTGTAAATACGGACAAGCGTAAAAAGGATGTTATAATAGCAATAAATGATAAAGCTAATGATGGACGTGATGTGTCGTGGCTGTGGGATGTTGATTTTGATAAGATTGCCGATGAGAATATGAATATGCTTATAACGGCAGGAATACGGATTTATGATATAAGTCTGCGGTTTAAATATGCTGGTATCAATGTGGACTACATGGCGCATGATATGTCAGCGGCAGTCAGGAAATGTCTTGAAAGTGACAGCGAGGCTGTATATGTGCTTGTAAATTATACGGCATTGTATCCAACTGAAGCGGTTCTGAAAAAGCTTGGAGGTGAGGCGTGATGACAGTTAAAATACTTCATCTTTATCCGGACTTGCTTAATCTGTACGGAGATAAAGGCAATATAGAATGTATGCGCAGGCGTCTTGAGTGGCGGGGTATCGACGCTGAGGTTGTTACGTATACCTGTGATGACAGTGGTTTTGATTTGTCTGATGTTGATATTGTGTTTATAGGCGGAGGGTCGGACAGAGAACAGAAAATTGTGTGTCACAGGCTTCTGGAGCATAAAAATGAGCTTAAGGATTATGTGGAAAATAATGGCGTGCTGGTCGCGGTGTGCGGAGGGTATCAGCTTTTAGGCAAGTATTATAAGCTAGAAGAAGAAACGATTGAGGGGCTTGATATTCTTGATATTTATACTGAGCAGGGAAAAAAACGTCTTATAGGTAATATTGTGCTTGAAGCGGATTTTACGGACGAAAAAATAGTGGGATTTGAAAATCATGGCGGCCGAACGTATATAGGCAATCATACGCCATTGGGAAGGGTGCTTTATGGGTTTGGCAATGATGAAAAAGCCGGTGTTGAGGGAGTGATATATAAAAATGTCGTAGCGACTTATTTGCATGGACCACTTCTTCCTAAAAATCCGGCTTTATGCGACTATATTCTGACAAATGCTGTTAGAGGTAAAAACCCAGAGATAAAAGAGCTTTCTCCGCTCAACGATACATTGGAAAAGACTGCTAATGAATATATTGTAAACCGATTTAAAAAGTAAACTTTTTTTTAACAATGATGTGTATATGTTGACTTTTATGCGATATATAATTAAAATGATATTATAATTTACAGGGCTGTTTATCAACAGCCCTGTTTTGTGAAAAAAATAAGGGGACTGATTTCGGTGGAAGTAAAATTATCGAATAATATAAAACCGAATAAAAATAAATTCATTTCTTTTTTATTGAAAATTGCCTCGTATGTTGAGGTGTTTTTGGTATGGATAAAACAGATTTTTTTAAGTCTGTGGAATATATTATGTAAAAATAGCTCTTTCGCGAGATTTGCGTACGTTATTTTTCCATCATGGAGAAAGAGAATATGGAAATACATAAGGGAGCATCGCTATAAAATAATAATTCCTTCAGCTGTAGGAATTATTGTTCTGGCAGTGCTTCTTTCAGTTATGCTTAAAAATACTGAAAATTCTGATTATTATGCGGATGGAAATGATGAGGTTGAGTTTGGAATGGTGCTTCAGCATTATTCAACCTTTGACCATAGTGAAAAGCTCCACATAGGTGTAAAGCTAAGCTGGGATGACGGGGCGGTTAATTTGAATGAGGGAACAGCTCAGGCGCGTATAAAGGCAAAGGTATATCCGGTAAACCTTAAAAATAAAGCGGTTACGTGGAGGACGTCTGATAAAAATATTGCTGAAATAGACAGCGCCGGAGGTATTACCGCTAAAAGTCCGGGCAGCGTAAAAATTACCGCGTCGCTTGCCTCGTACGGGAAATCTTCACAGGCGTCTCTGGCAGTCAGACAGCCGGTAAGCGGGCTGTTTATGCCGACAAGCACAATTACATTATACACAGGAGGTACAGGCAGACTTCTTGCGACAAGAGTTTTGCCCGCCAACGCGACAAATCAAAATATAATATGGAAATCAAAAAATAATAAAATCGCGTCTGTAGACGGAAACGGACGTGTTACGCCTATCAGTGTCGGTATGACTGAAATAACAGCATCTACGGAGGATGGCGGCTTTGAGGCAAAATGCTTTGTAAATGTGGTCAATCCGTCAGTAAATGTGGAAACAATATTGCTAAGAAACAGAGATGATATGCGTATAAGAGTAGGAGAAAGTGTAAATGCCATTGTTACAGTTTCGCCGTCGAATGCGCGTAATAAGACCTTGAAATGGTATACCGATAATGAGGAAATAGCTGTAGTTAGCCAGACCGGACGAATACGGGGAAAAGGTGTGGGAACAGCTAATATTACGGTGGAAGCTGTAAACGGAAAAAAGCAAATCTTTCCGGTAGAGGTGGCGGATTCTGATGAGCCTGACCCGTTTATTTTAAACGGAACAGCACCGGAGTTTCCTGCTGACGGAACTGTTGTGTATACATCTTATGACGTGACATTCCCGCAGGCGGTAAGAATACAGATGTCACAAAGTCCTCAGCCTAAAATATGGCGTTTAGGAGGTGCGGTTAACGCTACGGAGGCAGAAACGGCGGAATACATGAATCCAAATAATTATTATACTGACGCGTATAAGTATCAGTTCCTTGATTTATCAAAGCCGAATGGAGTATCTGAGGAGGTTCTGAACCGCTATCTTGCGGATAAAGGCGTGCTGCGTGGAATGGGAGCGGTATTTATCGAGGCGGCAAAGGAATATAACGTAAGCGAGGTTTACCTTATTGCTCATGCTTGTCTTGAATCAGGCAACGGAACTTCGCGTCTTGCGACAGGAGTTGATGTGAACGGAACAACGGTTTATAATTTGTTTGGTATAAACGCCTATGACTCTAATCCGATAGGAGGCGGTTCCGGAAAGGCTTATTCGGAAGGCTGGACGAGTGTAGAAAAGGCGATAAGAGGCGGAGCTGAATGGATAAGCAGATATTACATAAACAGTGTTGACGGCAGACAGAATACTCTTTATAAAATGCTATGGAATCCGGAACATCCTGGTGAGCATCAGTATGCGACGGACATTGGCTGGGCAGTAAAGCAGGCTGTAAGCATTGAGAGGATTTTTTCGGCGTTTGATGACGCTTCTCTGTCATATGAAATTCCTGTATACAGCGGTCAGCTGCCGCCGGCATTTGAGACGGAATAAAGATAAGGACATAAAAAAGAATAAGGGTGTATATAAATAACTGAGGTGATGGTATGTTCAGAGGATATAATCTTCGTCAGAAGGAAGTGGTAGATATATCCAATGCCGAAAGGCTCGGTTATATACGAGATGTTGAGATAAGCGAGAGCACAGGCAGTATTGAGGCTGTAATTGTGCAGCGCAGGGGATGTGTGTTCAGACATATTTTTGGAGGAGGCGAAATGATAATTCCATGGACCGCAATTGAGGCAGTGGGCAAAGACCTTATACTGGTTCGATTTTTTGAGTCGGATATTGAAAAATTAACTTGAAAAATCTTGCGTTATAATGTATAATTAACGTATAAGATTAAAAAGATAGGAGAAATACAAATGAAATGTCCATATTGCGGTTTTGGAGAGAGTAAGGTAATTGATTCGCGTCCCACAGATGAAAGTAATTCTATAAGAAGAAGACGTGAATGTCTGAAATGTCAGAAGCGGTTTACTACATATGAGAAGCTGGAAGCAATTTCTCTTGTTGTTATAAAGAAGGACCAGTCGCGTCAGCCTTATAACAGAGGAAAAATTTTGAAGGGAATAATTACAGCCTGTGAAAAGCGTCCTATATCTCTCGCGCAGATGGAAAAAGTGGCGGATGACATAGAAAGCGAGCTTTATCAGTCAATGACACGTGAATTTGACAGCACGCTGATAGGAGAAAAGGTAATGGAAAAGCTAAAAAAGCTTGACGAGGTTGCCTATGTGCGTTTTGCCTCCGTGTATAGAAGCTTTGATGATATAGACACATTTATGGCTGAATTACAGGGACTTATTAATGACAGATAAAATTGATTTACATTCGCATTCTACCGCGTCAGACGGTACATTAACACCGAGGGAACTGGCAAAAGAGGCGGCGGAAAGGAATATTAGCGCTCTCGCGCTTACAGACCATGATACTGTGGAAGGAATAAACGAGTTTAAAGAAGCCTGTTATGAATATGGAGTTGAAGCGATATCCGGAGTGGAAATAAGCGCTCAGCATAGTAAAACAATGCATATTGTTGGATTGCTTATTGATACGGACAGTGATATTTTAAGGGGCAGACTGGATATACTTAAAAGCGCCCGTGAAGTGAGAAATCGTAAAATGCTTGATTTGCTGAAAAAGCATGATTTTGATATTAGCGAGGAGGATATTCTTACTCAAAAGGACGGCGCGTCGCTCAGTAATACGGGGAGGGCGCATATAGCCAGAACGATGGTGGAAAAAGGCTATGTGCATTCGGTTAATGAGGCTTTTGAAAAGTATCTGAAAAAAGGAAACAGCTGTTATGTTAAACGTGTAACATATTCGCCGGAGGAAAGTATACGTATAATAAAGGACGCGGGAGGTATTTCCATTCTGGCGCATCCTATATTTATAACAGAGGATTATGATGCGTTATATTCTCTTGTAAAAGAGCTTAGAGAATATGGTCTTGACGGAATGGAATGTTATTATAACTGCTATACAAAGGAATTTTCAAAAATGTGTATAGAGATATGTGAAAAAACGGGACTTTTGCAGTCAGGAGGAAGTGATTTTCACGGCGGCAATAAGCCTGATGTACAACTGGGGAGAGTATCATCGGGATACGTTTCTATGGATATATTAGATAAAATTAAAGAACGAAGGGGTCTGTAACTATGTCTCAGACTCCTTTGTTCATATAACGGAGGGATACAAATGGAAAGGACGATAGCCGCAATTTCAACGCCTGTGGGTACAGGCGGTATAGCAGTTGTGCGGATGAGCGGAAATGATGCTGTTGCAATTGCGGATAAGGTTTTTTTTAGTAAAGATAAGCTGGCGGAATGTGAAACTCATACGGTTCATTACGGATTTATAAAGAATGAAGCCGGTGAGAAAATTGATGAGGTGCTTGTAACAGTTATGAAAGCTCCGCGGACATTCACGCGTGAGGATGTTGTGGAAATCAGTACTCACGGCGGATTTTCCGCCTCTAACGCCGTTCTTGACGCTCTTATACGAGCCGGAGCGTATCCGGCGGAGGCTGGAGAATTTACAAAGCGTGCATTTTTGAACGGAAGAATAGACCTGTCACAGGCAGAGGCCGTTATTGATATTATAAATTCAACAAATGCTCTTGCGCAGAAAAATGCAGTGTCACAGTTGGAGGGGACACTTTCAAGAGAGATAAAGGAAATAAGAGAAACGCTTGTGTATCTTGCGGCTCAAATGCAGGTGACAATTGATTATCCTGACGAGGATTTGGAGGATATAACGGTTGATGATATAAGGAGAGTTTCCCAAAGCTGCGGAGAAAAAGTAAACAGGCTGCTTATGACGGCGGACAGCGGAAGAATTATACGCGACGGAATAAAGACCGCTATTGTAGGAAAGCCGAATGTCGGGAAATCATCTTTGCTGAATTCTCTTGCGCGTGAAGAAAGGGCTATTGTTACCGATATTGCCGGAACAACACGCGATATAATTGAGGAGTATATAAATTTGAATGGTATACCGCTTGCCCTAACGGACACCGCAGGAATAAGACAAACAGAAGATAAGGTTGAGAAAATTGGTGTGGAAAAATCAAAAAAATCTATTGGAGAAGCAGATTTTGTAATTGTTATGATAGATGGCAGCAGCTTTTTTGATGATGAGGATATAGAGGTTTTGCGCGCGACAAAAGGTAAAAAACGTGTTATTCTGATAAATAAGACTGACCTTGGAGAGAGTAAATATATTGAAGCGGTAAAGGCTAAAGCGGATTCAAGTCCTATTATAGAGGTGAGTACAAAAACAGGCGAAGGACTTAACCTTCTTACGGAGGAAATAAAAAGGATATATGAACTTGGAGCGATAGAAAGGTCAGACGGAGCGGTTATTACGAATATGCGCCATAAAGCCGCTCTGATTAAAGCAGGCGAAGCTCTGGACAGAACAGTGGAAGCTATAGATATGAATATGCCTTCGGATATTGCCTCAATTGATATAAATATAGCGATAGAAGCGCTGGGCGAAATTACAGGTGAAACCGTTTCAGATGATATTGTTACGGCTATATTCCATAGCTTCTGTGTAGGAAAATAAATGTTAAAGTAAAGGCGGTCTATAAACAGCCGTTACTTTAACATAAAATAAAGAAATATTATTGATGAATTTTAAAAGTATCCATATAGGTTTTCATTTTATCAACAGTACTCTGGCTGATAGTGTGTTCAAGCTGGCAAGCTTCTTTATCAGCCTCCGCCTCCGGTATACGAAGAATATTAACAAGAAATTTTTTTATCATTTTATGCCTGTGTCTGACTTTTTTGCCGATTTCCTCACCATATTCCGTAAGCGCGATATCTCCGTATGGCTCGTGGATTACAAGTCCCTGTTGTTTTAAGGCATTGACAGCTCTGTTTACGCTTGGCTTGGAAATGTCAAGATGAATGGCAATATCAGTTATCCTGACATGTGATTTTACTTTTGAAAGTTCATAAATTGCTTCCAGATAATTTTCCAGCGCATTTGAAATGCATATATTGCTTTTTAATAACATAGGTTCGGCCACCTCCGCTAAAAAAATAAGAGGGTATAGAAGTACTGTGTACTTCTAAAACCCTCTTTGGTTTTAAAATCAGTAATAATTAAATTATTATATCAATATTATAATCTATATTTTTTTAATTTGCAATAGCTGAAAAATAATTTTGTGTAGTATATACAAAGTATATTGTCCGTATTATTTATTTTTTCCATATAAGCGATGTAATAAATTTCTGTAATTCCACAATTATCAGCGGCATGAGTGAAAGTACAGCGACAACACACCATGAGGCAAATGTAAGAGGAACTACTCCAAAAATAACTGCCAGCTTGGGGATTGAAATGACGGAAATTTCCAGTATGAGTCCGGCAATGAGGGAGAGAACAAGATAACGGTTTTTGAAAATACCCGCCCTTATTACGGAATGCTCGCAGCGCATATTAAATGAATGTACAAGCTGAGAAATACTCAATACGGCAAAGGCCATTGTTCTGCCTATGGTAAGGTCTTTAAAGACATTTACTCCTGTGGAGAATGCCAGAAGCGCCAGTGCGCCTATCATCAGCCCTTCAAAGGTAATCGCGGCCCAAAGACCGTCAGCAAAAAGTCCTTTCTTCGGTGAACGCGGCTTTTTTTCCATAATATCTTTTTCCGGAGCCTCAAGACCAAGCGCAATTGCGGGGAATGAATCTGTAACAAGGTTTACCCATAGAAGCTGTATGGCTGTAAGAGGTGAGGACCATCCGAAAGCAATTCCTCCAAAAACAGTTAATATTTCACCTATATTGCTTGAAAGAAGAAATTGCACAGATTTTTTTATATTTGCGAAAATACATCTTCCTTCACGAACGGCATATACAATAGTTGAAAAATTATCATCAGTCAGCACCATATCTGAAGCTGATTTGGCAACGTCTGTGCCGGTAATGCCCATACTGCAGCCTATATCCGCTGCTGAAAGAGCTGGAGCGTCATTCACGCCGTCACCTGTCATGGCGACTATTTCACCATTAGCTCTGAAAGCTTTTATTATTTTCATTTTATGTCCGGGAGTAACGCGCGCAAATACGCTGTAATTGTGTATTTTCAGAGCTAGCTCTGCATCGGAAATTTTCTCGAGCTCGCTGCCTGTCATAACAGCGGAATTATCGTCAGCTATTCCTATTCTTTTGGCGACGGATAATGCTGTTCCGGCATGGTCTCCGGTAATCATAACAGGGCGTATGCCGGCTTTCTTGCATTGCTCAACGGATATTTTAGCTTCTTCTCTGGGAGGGTCTTCTATACCTATAAGTCCCATGAATGTCATATTATTTTCATTTACAGATACTTTTTCATAATCATCTCGAAAGCATAGCGCGATAACACGCAGTCCCTGCTGTGTCATTTTTTCGTTTTCGGCGAGGATTTTTTTTCTGATTTGCGCTGATATTGGGGACTGTCCTCTTCCGTTGGAAACCGCGTCGCATAATGGAAGAATAAACTCAACAGCACCTTTAGAAATAGTTTTGTAGCCCTTTATATCTTTATGCATAGTAGTCATGCGTTTGCGCACGGAATCAAATGGAATCTCGTCAATACGTCTGTATTTTTTGTCAAGAGCTGCTTTGTCAAAGCCTCTTTCCTTTGCGGCTGCTAACAGCGCGTTTTCTGTTGGACTCTGATGTCCGCCCTCGCTGTCACAGCACATGGCGCATAGTCTGAAAAGCTTTTTTTCATCAGGTGTATATACGGATGTTACACTCATTCGGTTTTGGGTAAGAGTACCTGTTTTGTCAGAACATATTACTGAGGCGCTTCCAAGTGTTTCGACTGATGGTAAATTGCGTACAATTGCGTTATGTTTTGACATGCGCATAACACCAAGAGCCAGCATAATGGTGACAATGGCAGGAAGACCTTCAGGAATAGCAGCGACAGCAAGAGAAACAGCTGTCATAAACATATCAAACGGCGGAAGATGTCTGAAAAGTCCTACAATAAAAATGACAAGACAGATGGCCAGTGCGGCGATGCCGAGTGTTTTACCTGTTTCTGCTAATTTTTTTTGAAGCGGTGTCTGTTCAGTATCATCGGTAAGAAGCATATCTGCAATATGACCAACCTCGGTATTCATGCCTGTTCCTGTTACGATAGCAATACCCTTGCCGCATGTGACGGAAGTAGAGGCAAAAAGAATATTTTTTCTGTCTCCCAGCGGAGCGAATTCTTCAAATATAGTATCGGCATCCTTTTCGACAGCAAGTGATTCTCCGGTAAGTGACGACTCATCAATTGTAAGGTTATTGGCCGATATAAGCCGGCTGTCAGCGGCTACAAGGTCACCTGCTGAAACAATTAAAATGTCTCCTGGAACAACATTGGCGGCGCTGATATTATATTCTTTGCCGCCGCGCAGTACACACGCGTGAGGCGAGGATAATTTTTTCAAGGCTTCAAGACTTTTTTCAGCGCGTTTTTCCTGAATTACTCCCAGAAGAGCATTTAATACCACAATTACAAGAATTATTATTGGTTCAGTAATGTCGGCTTCTCCCTGAAGGATAGAAGTGAAAAACGATATTGCCGCCGCGGCAAGCAGTATGATTATCATAAAATCATTAAATTGCTCAAGAAATTTGACAAAAATATTCTTTTTTTTCTTTTCTTTAAGTTCGTTTTTTCCGTATTCTCTGAGTCGGCTTCGCGCTTCGTCATTTGTAAGACCGCTTTTAATATCGGTGTTTAATTTTTGAGCTGTATTGTTTACAGTCATACTATGGTATGCTTTCATGTTAATCCTCCTGTTTTTTTTGTATACAAGCTATAAATATTCTATATTGAAGCGTTTTATTACCGACTTGTATTTAAAATGTAATCAAAATGTTTTAGTGTCCCTGTGCTTTTTGTGTTACAATATATAAAAAGGAGGAAAAAAGATGGCAAGAGAAGCAAGAAGGTTAAGTAAAAGCGGTAATTATTATGTATGCTTAAGGGGAAGAGAGCTGTTTGTTACAGATGAGGACAAGCAGAGATTTATAGAAATTCTGGAGAAGAATTTTGCTACTGGTATAATTCATGGATACGCGCTTACAAAGACAGAAATACGTCTTGTTGTAAAGGAAGGAGAAAAGGGGATTTCCATGACAATGAAGCCTGTAACAACAAGCTATGCAAGATATTTTAACCGTGTTCATGGAAAAGAGGGAAAGCTGTTTGCGGACAGATTTAAGAGCAATCCGCTGGAGACAACAGAAGAGATTGAAGAATGTATAAAAAAGCTTGAAAATACGGATGAAAATAAAACGTTTAAAAAAGGGGATAAGTCTTTAAATAAAAAGACAGCAACCAAAAAAATTGAGAAAAAGGCTGATGACACAACCGCTAAAGAAAAAGTAATACCACAGGTACAGAGAAATAGAAGTCTTCCATCATGGCTTTTATAATTATAATAAAGTAATATTTCGATGCCGTCAGGAATAAAATAGTAATATTAAATACTGTTTTAGGAGGTCGGCATTTTGAGTTTCATAGTGATAAAGCTAAAGCATATTATTTTTGCGGCGCTGATAATAGCGGTAATACCACTTATATATTTTTCAGCGGCAAAAACGGTATCCGTCTTTAAGGTAAACGGCAGAGAGGTGCCTATATACAGCGTTGAACGGGATGACAATAAAATTGCGGTAACCTTTGACTGCGCATGGAATGACGAGGATATTGATGCTATTCTTGATACGCTGGACAAGTATAACTGTAAAGCGACTTTTTTTGTTGTAGGCGATTGGGTGGAGAAATACCCAGAGGCGCTCCGTAAGATAAGTGAGCGCGGACATGAGGTGGGGAATCACTCATACAATCATGCGGATTATACTAAGCTGTCAGCCGCGGCGATAACTGCTGACCTTGACAAGTGTGACGCGCTTATAAAAGAAGTAACGGGTATAAATCCGTATCTTATGCGCGCTCCTTCGGGAGGTTATAATGATACTGTTGTAAAGGCTGTTGAGGAGAGCGGAAGGTTATACATACAGTGGTCAGTAGACAGTATAGATTACGGTGACGCTGATCCGCAGTCCATTTATGACAGAAGCGTTAAAAAGACGGAGGCCGGAGATATTATTCTTTTGCATAACGGAACAAAATCCACAGCGAATGTTCTTCCAAAAATATTAGAGGCGCTTGAGTGCAAATATGAATTTGCTACAATTTCTGAGCTTATATATCGTGATAATTATATTATTGATAATAATGGCCGCCAATTTCAAAAATAGTGGTTTACAAATTTGTCTTTTAGTATTATAATATAATCTGTATTTTTCTGAAAGGCGGACCAATAAATGGACAGGGATTTTGAATACAACAGCCCGCTTGTATATCAGAGGGCAGACCCTTATGTATATTTACATATGGACGGTTATTATTATTTTACAGGCTCAATGCCGCAGTATGACTGCATTGAAATAAGACGCGCAAAAAGCTTGAATGAGCTGCTTACAGCGGATTCCTCAGTGGTATGGAGGAAGCATTCAACAGGTGAGATGGGCTCGCATATATGGGCGCCGGAGCTGCATTATATAGACGGAACATGGTATATATATTTTACAGCGGGAGATTCAATTGACATATGGGAGATACGGCCGTATCTGCTCATGTGCCATGACGAAAATCCTATAACTGGAAAATGGATTGAGGTTGGCAGAATTAATGTAGGCATTGAAAGCTTCTCGCTTGATATGACAACGTTTGTACACAAGAATGAACAGTATGTTCTCTGGGCGCAGAAAATAGAGACACACGGCCCGTCCAATATCTATATTGCGAGAATGAAAAATCCGTGGACGCTTGCTACAAGACCGATGCTGTTAACAACACCGGAATATTATTGGGAGAAGCAGGGGTTTGAGGTGAACGAGGGGCCCGCCGTACTTGTGCGTAACGGCAAGGTGATAGTAACATATTCGGCTTCTGATACCGGATGGAGGTACTGTATGGGTATGCTGTGGGCAGATGAGGACAGTGACCTGCTTGATAGGATTTCTTGGCATAAAAGCGATGTTCCTGTATTCAGGACAAGCGACGCAAACGGGCAATATGGTCCGGGACATAATTCGTTTACTACTGATAACGGACGGGACGTGCTTATATATCATAGCCGTAATTACAAGGAAATTGACGGCGACCCGCTGTATGACCATAACCGTCATGCAAGAGCGAAGGTATTTGACTATGATGAAAATGGTTTGCCTGTTTTCGGGGAACCGGTTAAAAAGAATATATAAAAAATACAAGGCATTTGCCTTGTATTTTTTTGTGTGCTGATTATTTATTTCTGCTGGCCGCTTTTGCGCGGAGACTGGTATTTAAAATTCTTTTTCTCATGCGAAGATTGTTTGGAGTGACTTCTAACAGTTCATCATCAGCAATGAAGTCAAGACACTGCTCAAGACTCATCTCCTTTGGCGGAACAAGCTTGAGAGCGTCATCACTACCGGACGCGCGCGTATTTGTAGCGTGTTTTTTCTTGCAGACATTAACTACAACGTCTTCCAGCCTTGCGTTTTCACCGACAATCATTCCTTCGTAAACCTTAATTCCAGCGCCGACAAACAGGGTGCCTCTTTCCTGGGCGTTATAAAGACCATAGGTAATTGTTGTACCGTCTTCCCACGCAATAAGCGTGCCGCGTGTTCTGCCTGTAAAGTCACCCTTGTACGGCTCATATTTTTCAAGTATGCTGTTTATAATACCAGTACCCTTTGTTGCTGTCAGAAGCTCGCTTCGATAGCCAATAAGACCTCTTGACGGAATGAGAAATTCAAGACGTGTGTAGCCCTGCGCGGTAGGAGCCATGTTTGTCATTTCTCCTTTACGGTTTATGACGCCGTCCATTACAGTGCCGGTATATTCATCTGGTACGTCAACTGTGAGACTTTCAATAGGCTCACATTTAACACCGTCAATTTCTTTATATATAACCACAGGATTGGAAACCTGAAACTCATATCCTTCACGGCGCATGTTTTCTATCAGTACGGAAAGATGAAGCTCGCCTCGGCCTGAAACTATAAAGCTTTCAGTTGTGTCTGTTTCCTCGACTCTAAGGCTGACATTTGAGTCAAGCTCACGGAAGAGCCTGTCACGAAGATGGCGGGAGGTTACAAATTTTCCGTCCTGCCCCGCGAATGGACTGTCATTGACGCTGAATGTCATGGAAAGCACAGGGTCGTCAATTTTAACAAACGGAAGCGCTTCAGGAGTGTTTGTATCACATACTGTCTCGCCTATATTTATATCGGATATACCTGAGATGGCCACAACATCACCGGCTCCGACCTCGTCTGTGGGAGTTTTTTTCAAGCCCTCAAAAGTAAAAAGCTTTGTGGCCTTTGCGTGTGAAATCTTACCGTCATGACGGCAGATTGACAGCGGCATATTTACGTTTATTTTACCTCTTTGGATTTTTCCGACTGCAATTCGGCCGGTATAGTCATCATAGTCTATATTTGATACAAGCATTTGAAACGGCGCGTCATCTTCACATTCAGGACATGGAATGTAATTTACTATAAGTTCAAAAAGGTCTGTAAGGTCATCCTTAGGCTGTTCAGGGTTGTATTCGGCAGTTGCCCAGCCGTTGCGTCCTGAAGCGTATATGACGGGCGTGTCAAGCTGTTCTTCTGTTGCGCCTAAGTCTATAAACAGGTCAAGCACTTCATCAACTACCTCATAAGGTCTTGAGTTTGGACGGTCAACCTTGTTTACAACAATTACAGGCTTCAGGTCAAGGGCAAGAGCCTTCGACAACACAAAACGTGTCTGAGGCATACAGCCTTCAAAAGCGTCTACAAGCAGAAGCACGCCGTCAACCATTTCCAGACCGCGTTCAACCTCACCGCCGAAATCAGCATGTCCAGGCGTGTCAATAATGTTTATTTTTATATCTTTATAATAAAGCGAGGTGTTTTTTGCAAGGATAGTGATACCTCTTTCTTTTTCAAGGTCATTCGAATCCATTACCCTTTCATCCACCTGCTCATTTTCGCGGAAGGTGCCGCTTTGAGCCAGCATTGCGTCGACAAGGGTTGTTTTGCCGTGGTC
>CAJUFV010000212.1 GCA_910585795.1 uncultured Clostridia bacterium
CTGATTATAGCCTATTTCATCAACAGGAACACCTATATATTTAAATACTTCATATAATGCTTTTGCATGATGACCGAAAGCTACAGCTCCGTGATGCGGATAATTTTTTTCAATAAGTACATGACGGTAGAAACGTCCCATTTCAGGGATTGCGAATACACCTATTGAGCCAAATGAGCGTGTTGCTACAGGCAATACCTCGCCATTAGCAATATATCCGCGGAGTTTTGTATCAGCTGTTGACTGCAAACGGAAGAAAGTGATGTCGCCAGGGGCAATATCGCCTTCAAGTGTTCCGTTTGTAACTTCTACCGGCAAGCTTCTTGCCATAATTTTCTGATATTTCATTGAACATGCGGCAAGCTTTGCAGAGCAGGTATTACCGCAGTGGAAGCCCATAAAGGTATCCTTATGTGTATAGTCAAATTTACCTTTTATGTCGGCGTCAAACATATCCTTTGGCACAGAATTGTTTATGTCAAGCAGTGTTACTGCATCTTCGGATACGCATATACCTATATATTCGCTTAATGCTCCGTAAATATCAACTTCGCAGGATACAGGAATGCCGCGTCCCGTAAGGCGGCTATTTACATAGCATGGCACGAATCCAAACTGGGTTTGGAATGCGGGCCAGCATTTACCGGCTATTGCTACATATGATTTTGACCCTTTATGCTCATCAATCCAGTCAAGTAAGGTTAATTCATACTGAGCAAGCTTTTTAAGTATTTCAGGCTTTTTGTTTCCCGCGCCAAGCTCTTTTTCCATATCGGCAACAACTGAAGGAATTCTGCTGTCACCCTCATGCTTATTAAAGGCTTCAAATAAATCAAGCTCGGAATTTTCTTCAATTTCAACTCCTAGCTTATAAAGCTGGTATATAGGAGCGTTACAGGCAAGAAAATTAAGCGGACGCGGACCGAATGAAATGATTTTTAAATCGGAAAGACCAATTACAGTTCGTGCAATCGGAAGGAATGCATTAATCATATCCGCGCATTCCTCTGCGTCTCCTACAGGATATTCCGGAATATATGCATTTACACCCCGAAGCTTTAAGTTATAGCTTGCGTTAAGCATGCCGCAGTATGCGTCTCCGCGGTCATCTGAAAGTGTGCCTATGTTTTCCTCAGCGGCAGCTATAAACATTTTAGGCCCGTCAAATTGCTGAGCAAGCATAGTTTCTGAAATTTCAGGACCAAAATTTCCAAGATAAACGCAAAGAGCGTTGCACCCCGCGTTTTTTATATCGGCTAGAGCCTGTTTCATATGTATTTCACTTTCCACAATACATACTGGACACTCATATATATTTTCTGTACCGTATTTTTCTGTGTAAGCCTTGATAAGGGCTTTTCGCCTGTTTACTGAAAGACTTTCAGGAAAACAGTCGCGGCTTACAGCCACTAATCCTACTTTTACCTTTGGAATATTTTGCATGATTATACCATACCTTTCCGCATTAAATGCTAATTATTTTACTAATTTTATAATAACATTTCCTAAAAACAATGTCAATATATTACC
>CAJUFV010000213.1 GCA_910585795.1 uncultured Clostridia bacterium
ACGAAGCTGTTTACATTTTGCAGCGTCAAGGATATATTGTGAAACCCTCACCAGTCTGACCATTATGCAAATCTTTTTGACCATTTAACGATGGTCTGTTTGCCATGCCTTTTTATTCTGTATTATATTTTTCTTTATTTGATTTTTGTTTCAACCTTCAATTCCTCCAAGATAAAATACGTTCTTATATCCCATATAATCAAGCGTATATTTTGCCTGACTGCTGCGTTTTCCTGTCGCGCAATAAACTATTATGTTCTGCTCCTTATCGGGAACAAGCTTTGATATGGTAACGTGTATTTGTGTGTACGGTGCATTTATCGCACTGTCAATATGACCATTTTTATATTCATTTTCACTTCTCACATCAAGAAGAACTGCGCCGCCTGAAATAAGTGTTTTTGCCTTGTCAAGAGATATTTTCTCAATCTTCTTCGGCTTTTTATATTCCAATACTTCGTTTACATCGGGTACGGAAACAACACGTTCGCTTTTAATGCGGAACACGACTGCTCCGTGAGGTTTTACAGCGATGTTTATATTATCGGCAACCTCCATATCGCAATGCTCGCATAAATTGCGTACAGAAAGAATTTTACCGTACATTCCCGCGTCTTTTAAAAGTAAATCCATATCAAGCGGCTGTTCGCTTCTGTTAAGAAATGCTATTGCTTTTTCGTTACTCTCGGAAAGCTCCTTTACCCATATTTCACCGAGCAGCTTATCTTGTCTAAATTCTTTTATAACATAAGCCTGCTTGCAAGCCTTATCCTGATTTATAGCGATAAGCTCATCATTTTTCAATATTTCAAGTGTGCTTTTTGATATTTTTGTAAGGTCGCAGCCTATCATCAACGGTGTTGACATCATACACCACATAGCAAAATGTGTTTTTTCTTCTTCAATGCTCATACCGTTACCGAGCTGCATCATATCAAGGTCATTTGTGTGCGAGGGAGAACAGAATTTTCTGAGCGGCTTTATATTGTCAATCTGATTTATTACAGAATTGAAATCGGGAGTTATATCCGCGCCCGTCCGCCACGAGTCTGCAATCTCCGCCGCCCATTCACCCGGAAAATGCCAGCGGCAAATATTATAGACAATACATCTTCCTGTGCGTTTTCTTATATCGTCTATGATTTTTGAGATTTTTGTATACTGTTTCTTTTCATCAAGTCCCAAATTCAGACCGCCGCACCAATCTACTTTAATGAAATCGAAACCGAAGTCCTCAAAGTACATTTTTAAATCTTGTTCCTCGTGATTATACAGACCAACATTATTTCCGTTTTCGCCCTCATTATCATAATAGTGTCCGCAGGTTTTATCGCCGCCGTCGGAATAAATACCCGCTTGTAAACCATTTTGATGTGCGTAATCTGCGATTACCTTTATTCCGTTAGGGAAACGCTCCTTGTGAAACTGCAAAACTCCGTTTTTATCGCGTCCGCCGAAAAAACCGTCGTCAATATTAAAATATGTATAGCCGTACTTGTCAAGTCCTGACGCTTTTAACGCGTCTATTTGCGTTTTCAGACTTTCCTCTGTTATATTTGTCCTGAAACAATTCCAAGACGCCCAACCCATTATTGGTGTTTTTCTGTATAGCTGTTCCATAAGTTTTCCTCCGATTTATTGTGCGTATATTTGTGCAATCGCAGTTCCGGCCGCTATGCCCACCTCGTTATACGCGTCTTGATGGAAGTGGTATTGGTCTTTCATTGATGACTGATATTCCAAAAGCGAACCTACTGCATAAACATTTTCATTTTCCTGTGCAAGCGCGCCCTGCGCGTCGTGAATGGCAACATATGCCGCGTCGTGCGTACCGTCTGCATCATCACCGTTATAATGTCCTGTCTGCACAATAAACATATCAGTAATACCGACTTCTTTCATATAGTCAAATACCGCAAGCGTGCTGTTCTTATATCCGTCAATCGACTGACTTCCTGTTTGCAGTTTATCTCCGTCGGCTTCGCCCTGTACCCATACCATAAAGATATGACCTATTTCATAACCGTTTTCTTCAAGATATGTTTTTGCGGCTGTAAGTCTTGACTGCGCTTCATTTCTAACAGCCATACCATTCCAATAACCGAGGTTTGTTCCTCCTCGTGAACACTGTACTCCGACTATCGGTGTGCCTGTCTGATTGTAATAGCTTTCCATAAGCGCGGAAACCATATCGCCGCTACGTCTGTCCTCGCCTGCGCCGCTATTATCGTTTACCGCGTCATTATTTTCTTTCTTGCCAAACGGACCTGTGATATTAAAGAGCATATCCGGCTCGGTTACGCTTCTAAATTCATATCCGTGTCCGACAGGGCAGAAAACAGCGTCCTCATATTCGCCGCGACCTGCCATATTCGACTGTCCCATAAATATTGCAAGGTCAACATTTTTTATTTCTTCCAAGCTATTTGCTGTTTTATTTTTAGACATAAGCCATTCAACAACACCGGACTGTGCCGCTTTGTCCTGAATATTACTGCTTTCGCCGTAAATCTCGCTGTACTCCGCATTTTTTGCGCCTGCGGTAATCAAGGCTTTAATCATATCTCTTGCGTTTTCTGTTTCCTCGCTGCCGTTAAATGCCATAACCGCCGCGTTTGTATCTGCTATTGCCTGTGCTTTTGACATATCGCCTGTTCCTGAAATCGGAACAGCCGCTGCAAACGCGCCTGTTTCAAGCAAATCATAGCAAGCGTTCGCACCCTCACCGTAGCCTGCAATATAAATTCTATCACTGTTTGCGTTTTCAATACTCTGTGCAAGCTCTGATACAATATCGCTCATATCTGTCCACGCGCTGCCTGACGGACACTGCGGCGCAATAAGAATACAGTCTATTTCTGATTTTTCTATTTCATCAAACATATATTGAGCATTATAAAGCTGACTTTCGTTATCAGTTCCTTTTCTTGTTTCTCCGTGCAGATATACAAGAACGGGAATATTCTCACTTACATTTTCAGGTACGCTAATGCGGTATGATAATTCTGTGCCGTCCTGCGCTGTATAAACTTTTTTCTCAAACGCGGGGAAGGCTGTTTCTGTATCTCCGCCTGAATTTGTCGACTTGTATGCCTTAACTGAAAGATTGTCAAGATATATACTTCTGTCTGCTGTTTTGTTTCGCTCGGATTTTATATTTACAGACGATACCGTTCCTGTTTCTGCGCCTGTTAAATTACCCGTAAATGTAGTTTGACCGATTGTAACCGTAACAGTTTTATTTAGGAAGTCAATTTCATTTATAACTTGTGTAACTCCGGCTTTCATACCGTCATCATTGATTTTATTTATATTTATTGTCTGATTATCCGCTGTTAAGGAATTACCGACATTAAGAGATGCTTTGCTGTTATATGCGTCTATACTGCACTCGGCAATTTTATTTCCCTCGTTATCCGAAATATCATAGCTGAAAATCTGACCGCCGAGCGCGCCTATATTTAAGTCAAAAGCAACTTTTATAATATCGCCCTTTGCGGCAGGGTCAAGCGTCAGACTAATAGAGCCTGTTGTTTTTGTATTCGCGTCAAATTTGATGTTTTTATTATCCGCGTTCCATTCGGCTGTGCCTGAAACAACAGGGATATTGTTACCGCTGTTCGCCGTCTGATTTTCGGCAAAATCCCAAGTCTTTGAATAAACTTCCTCCGGCGCGGCATTTGCCGCAATAAATTTCTCGGCTTCCGCTATCGAATACACTCTTGTAACACCGCTTTCCGTGCCGCGTGTAAAGTTATCTCCTATACTTGAAATATCCTTATAGGTGTAGGCAAAGTCAGTTGTTTCATAACCCATCTTTTTCATCTGAGCGCATATGAATGACGCGTCTAACAATGCGCTGTGCTGTGTCATATGAAGATTATCGCCGACGTGATAATTGTTTGTTATCCAATTTTCGTCGCCTGTTTGAGCTATTGCTTCATCAGTGTAGAGCATTGTGTATTTATTAAGGTCTATAAATTCAGCTTCAAGCTCTTTTGCAAAATCCGAAAGAATATTGCTGTCCGATGCCTTATTATAAGTAAAATATGTTCTATGCTGATACTTGCTGTTATAAACAGGACTTATAAGTATCGGCGTTGTTTCTGCCGCCTTTGCCGCGTCAACAATAGCCTTGATATTAGCTTTTGCTGTGTCAACATCTACTTTGTTTGAACTGCTTATTGCGTCATTTATACCAAAGTCAATAAGAATAGTATCGCCTTTTTGCATACGCTTTGATATAGCTTCAAGACATTCGCTATTCCACGTTCCGGCAGTCGCGCTCGGCTGTCCCCAATTCGCAACCCTATATTTGTCTGAAAGGAATTTGCCAAGCTGCATACCGAAGCCTGTCATCATAATTTTATTGCTGTCAAGGTCGCTGCCGTTAGCGTCTATCGGATAATAATTTGCCGACTCACTGTCGCCTGCAACCCATATAACAGGTTTTCTGTATTGTTCGGGTACACGCACAATTTCGATTGAAGCTATACGCTCACTATTACCCTGAATATTACCGAAAGTAATATCTGCGCCTTTTTCTATATTGACAGACGGCGCATACATTACCGCGCTTTCTGACGGTCTGTTTTGTGAGCCGTTTGATGTAGTGTTATTTATAATTTGTACTCCCTCGCTGTAAACATCAGCGCGCACACCGCCGACGCGATATACAGTTATATCATAGAAACCAGCCGGAACATCTACCTTTATCGGTCTGCCGTCAACAGGTCTGCAACCGTTACCGTTAATGCTGTAATCCACACCGCTTAAAAGACCGTAGCCTTTTTCCTCTGTGTATGAATTTGCGCCTACCTTTACATATCCGTCTATATGACCGTCCTGCGTAAAGTCAAATTTATATTCGGGTACAACAGTTACCTTTGTTCCTGTTGTGTTATGTACCTTTCCGTTTTGTGCAGTTACCGTTTCATAGCTTCCGTCAACATTATACATTCTGTATGTATTGTTATCGTACATTTTTAAAGACGAAACATCAATATATTCCTCTGACGATATAACCTCTATTGACGAATTTACAGACGGGTCAGGTGTCGGTTGATTTACAGTTATATCGCTCACTGTAATAGTTTGCACTCTGTCAATCGGCTTCATACCGTTTAAGCTGTCCCAACTCATCAGCTTTATTGTATATCCCGTAATATTATCAGGCTTTATAAAACTAAAATCACGCGTTTTTGAGCTATCCGTTTCGGTAAGTATCTGCTTTAAAACAGCGTTATTATCATACATTGCCGCAATAGCCGTACCGTCAAAGTCTTTGTCGATTTTAATGACAATATTTTTATCAGTCATACTCTTTTCAAGTATTTTGATATTATTTTCCTTTGCGGGCGGTACTGTCGGACTTGCCGTTGGAGCAGTTGTCGGAGTTGACGATACTGACTTTAAATCTATTACAGCCGGAACTGCGTCCTGTGCTTCACCTAAAATAAGCTGCGCCGCGCGGTTTGTAATTTCAGGCAGTATATAATTTGAAAAATCAGTATAGTAGTGGTTATAGTCTTTCCACATTGCCATAAGCTCAGTTGCTTTCTCATTTGCCGCCGCGCGCGCTTCGGCTGCTGTTTTACCGTTATCAGCCGCCGTATTGTACGCTGTTCTTACATTATTTGTCATAAGGTTATCGGCTATCTGTCCGATGTCGATAAAGCCTAAAATTTTATCGTCATTTTTCCTTTCTGCATATATTTCACGAATTGCCGTGTCATAAGCGTTTGTACGAATACCCTTAAACAGCACATTATCACTGTCATAGACTTTGCCCTGAGTTGCGCCGTAATTGCCTGTCGGGGTATAGCTGCCTAAAATCACATACGCGCCCATATCTTCTACTGCGTCAATATAAGCGTTGTTATAGGCTTTAAACTGCTCTTTAGTTGAGCCGCTGTCATTCGTACCCATACCGCTGATTGATACAACGTCGCCCGGCTTTATACCGCAAAGAACATTGTTCAACAGTCCCTCGCTGTAATATGATTTATGCTGTCTGCCTGCCTGACCGCTGTTATAAAATGCGCTGATTGTATTATTCAGTTTCGTATATGTTGATAATGTGTTATTAAGCGTATATGCCCAGCTTCCGTTCTGCTGAACGGTAGAATCGCCTATCGTCCACCACGCAGGTTTTGCGTTTGCCGTTCTTTCAACCTTTTCTATTGAAATTGAGTCAAGCTCACCCGCGCCTGAAAGTGTTATATCAAGAACGCCATCACCGAATACCGCTGTATTATAGGTATCCGCTTCCAATGCGCTCTTTGTTCTTTCAAAGCCTGATAAAGACGAGTCGATTTTTTCACATTTAATTGTACCCTTATATTTTGCAATAACCTTATATACTTCGCCTTTTTCAAGTTTTACTTTGAAACCGAAATCGCTTCCGCTCAATTTATCGGCATTGTCTGTCGCTGTGCCTGTTATGCCATAACCGAGATTTTCAGAATAAAGCGTTTGTGATGTAACCGAAGTATAACCATTTGCAGGCGTATTTGTGCCAAAGTCAAACTTTAATCCGTAAACGCTTACTTTTACAGACTTTGTCAAATCTCCCAATGTTGCTCTCACATATATAGTCTGCGGACTTGCCGATGATGTAATTGTAAGCACACCGCTGTTTGAAATTGATATTCCTGCTGCGTTTAATTCCGCCGTGTTATCGGCATTATAGAGCGAATATGAAACTGTACCGTCAATTTTATCTCCGTTTCCGTTTCTTACCTCCGCCGTATATGTATAATTTGCACTGCCGCTTGCAGGAATCATTGCTCCTGTCGGTGATGAAGTAAATGCAATATTGTTCTGTGTACCTATCAGCTTTATTTTCTTTATTGCTGATGTTCCGTTGATTGTAACCCTTATCGGCAATTCGCCTGCTGAGGCTGCTGAATCAATCGTAAGTGTTGCGCTCTTTGCGTCTTTTGACGCTATGCTTACACCCGCCGCCGTTTCATCGGCAATTTCCCACGATGCCATACCTATTGCGTCATCACCGCCGACTACCTTTGCCGATACAGAAATTTCCGTCGTATTTGTTCCGCTTGACGGAATGGTAACTGTTTCAGGCGCGGTTATATTGATTGAGCTTTCGTCTGTCTGTGCTGTTGTAACTTCAACATTATTTATATCAACAGAATTATTTTTATCTTTTTCAAGCGTTATACGGTAATATGCGCCTGTTGTATAACCATCTTTGAAATTTACTGTTTGTGTCTTTGCTATCGGTGTTTCATCACTGTAATCACCGTCGCTGTTCAGGTTATATACTTTTGCAAAGCATAATTTTGTTGTTGGGTCGGCTGTGATTTCTATATGATACCACTTGTTCTTTTCACCATTGCATACGGGAGAACCGTTAAGGGTAATTGCAGAGTCTGAAAGAGAGAGGGTAAAGGCTGTCGAATTAAATGCTGTAACCGTACCCTTAGCGGTGTCTGCGCCGTATTCAATACTTGCGTCCATACCAAAACGGACGTCCTGCGAAAATACAGTCTGCGAAGTAATATTTCCTATTGTGTTATATATGTATGAGGAATTTCCGCTTAAATCTCTTGTAAGACTCAAATGCTTACCTGTACTGTCTGAATTAAGTGTAATATGACTTACATCTGAGCCGTCTGTTGACCAACCGCCGGTTAAAACATCATCTTTTGATGCTTTATAACCGACAAGCGCGCTGTCATACTTGTTATAATCAGCAGTATATCCTGTTTTTGGAATTATTACGGCTTCGTCACGGCTCGTATCCGATAATAGTAATAACGGCTTTGAGATAGAGAGAGTTTTGTTATTATATGTAACCTTAGCCGTGACGCGTCCGTAATAATTTTCAGCCGTATTTTTCAATTTGAAATTAACAGCAGTCTGTGCTTTATCTGTTATTTCACACAAACCGTAACTGTCGCAATAGATAAATCCTGTTTCGCCCGTAGGTTTACCGCCCATAGTGCGGAAACCGTCAAAAGTCCATTCTATTTTATAATCTGTTACTCTTGAGTCAGGAGTTGCAACA
The DNA here is from genome assembly GCA_910585795.1 of uncultured Clostridia bacterium. Lineage (GTDB taxonomy): Bacteria > Bacillota > Clostridia > UBA1381 > UBA1381 > Hominilimicola. The sequence continues at coordinate 8,033 of CAJUFV010000213.1, forward strand.
ATACTTGTTCCTCTTTCACCCGTGATTGTGAGTGAGATATTATTATCCGCATATGTATCACCGTCCGCGCCCATAACAAGCAAATTATCTGTCGGGAAATTATTAAATTCCACTGACTCGATATTTTCTATGTAATTATCTGAAATTTTTGCCGTTATTGTTGTATCTTCCGTTATCGGCAACGATTTTAATTCATCATTCGACTTTGTTTCGCCATTTACATTCCAACCCTCAAAAGCTGCTCCGTATATAGACATATCGGGTATATTCACCGCGCTTTCGCCGGAGAATACATATTGTGAAAATTCGCTTATACCGTCATTGATTTTTACGGTATGAAACTTTTCGGCTAAATCAGAAGAAAGAGCTTTTGAAATTTTTATGTTATCAATACAGGTGTCCGCACCCGTTGACGGTGAAAGTAAATGTATGCACTTCCAAGAGGTTATATCAGTCGACATATCTGTCATACCGTGATAATATGTTGTCTTTCCGTCAAGTGATGTAATATATGCGATTGCCGTATGATTATCAAAATTGCCTATAACCTTTATATGCAGCCACGGATTATTCGCAATTTCCTTTGTTGTAACAGCAGGCTGTGTATAGCTGTCAAGCGTCAATCCACTGTCGTCTGTCGCATTGTTTATCACATAAAGATTAGAATTTTTAGGTCTTGCCATTGTAAACGCATACTTTGCGTTTGAATATTTTCCGTGATTTGCATAAATAGAGCTTTTATTTTCAAGCAATTCTAAATCTGATACATTAACATTTGAGTTTGATTTGAAATCACACTCAAATACAAAGTTTTGGTCTATTGCATTTGCAAGCTCAACATATCCGCTGCGGCAAGTACCGCTTTTACCTGATACTACTGTCTGATATTTTTCTATGCCTGATGTGCTGTCGGATTTTATTCCCATTGTTCCGGCGGGTGATGTCCAGCCGCCGTTATCACCGACGTTGTAGCTTTCAAAATTTTCAGAGTATATTACTTCTCTTTCAGGCTCAACAGACGGTGTTTCGCTCGGCTTATCTGTGGGAGCGGTTGTTTCGATAGGCTTTTCCGTTGGTGTTGTCGTTTCAACGGGTTTTTCATCAGGTTGGAAACTCAGTGAAGTTATAGCCGTACCTGACACTCTGTACCATACGCGAAGTATCTGACCTTTTTGAAGCTTCGATGTGATTGATTTGCTATATGTGCGTGTACCTCCGTCAATAGAGTAATTAAAATTATCTGCTCCAATACAGGTTACCGTTCCGTCTGCCGGCGCAATAAATTCAATATATGCACTGTCAGTGTATGCACAAGTGCTTGATTTGCCTTTTAGAAAAACCTTTCCATCGGCGCTTACATATGTACCGTCATATGTAAGATAAGCGGTAGTATAGCTGTCAATTTTAATAATGTCATTAGCCGTTCCGTATGTCGTGTCTGCGCCGTTCTTTATAAGACGTGTAAAATCACACGAATATGGTTTGTAATCATACTCGGCTTCGCCCTCCTCGAAAACTGCGGTCAGAGCCAAGTTCTTATGTGTTCTTATATCTACTTGTAAATCGGAGGATACCATTTTATCGTCAGCGTCAAGCCAATTTATAAATTTATAGCCGTCATTAGGTATCGCTTCAATAGTTAGCGTACTATTCATAGGAACAGTAACCGCTTTTGTATCATAACCTTGTATTTTCACATCTCCGCCCTCACTTGCTGATACAGAAACCGTCTTATCCTCTAAATTCTTTGAAATTAGCTTCTTGACTGATAAATTTGCAAATTTGAAGTTTGCTTCCTGTTTGCTTACACCTGAAATGCAAAAGCTTCCGAGAGTTTTCGGGTTATAGTCGTCAGCAAGGCAAGTGTTTAACTTTTCAATAGTGTATGATTTTGTTTCACTTCCAACTGTCATTTCCGCCGTTCCGTTATCATAATCAAGTGAATATACAATATGTGTCCACGCGTTTGGTGTAATATTAAATGTTTCTCCATTAGAAGTAAGAATAGAATTATTTACCTCAAAACATTTTACAGACGCAGTATCCTCCATTTTTCTGCCACTTTCAGAATAGTAAAAATTTAGAACTCCGCTTTCGTAATATATATCAGTATCAAAAACAATTTTACCGTCTTTAACCGATGATGAGAACGGCTTATACAAATAATATGTACCTCCTGAGCCATTATCCTTACAACCTGTATTTGCTATTTGCATATATGTTTTTTCACCGTCATTTTCCAATGTTGTCGTATATGATGCACTGCCCTCTAAACGCCAGCCGTTCTGTGAATTTATTGATGAGCCTGTCTTTACGCCAAAATATGAAAATGTATCAGGGATTTCAATATCATCATAATCACCCATAAGGTATTCGTCTATATCAGATACATCATTCTGTGTAAACTTTTCTGAAAAACGGTATTCTTCGCCCTGTTTCACTGCCTGAGTATCATCATCTAACCCTTGAAGCCATACCGTGTATTCTCCGCTTTCTGTAAGCTCTATCGGATTTTCAAACAACAGTGTAAACTTACCGTTACCGTTTGTAACGTCATATTTAGTAGCAAGTGTTGACGATGTCTGTATACCATTCACTTCGGCAACTGCAAGCGCATATGTTATGCCTTGCGCTGTAAGTCCTGTATTATGTTCCATTTTTACGTCCACGCTTGTAATCTTATTGTCGGTAATATTTACCTTCTTTACCGTTGCCGGATAACCCTCATAGGTTTCTGTAACAGTAGCAGGATAATACACATTGCTTAGATTTTTATTTATTACATCTCCGCCATTTAATATTGTTTCGGATACAATGCAGGGAGTATTATCACGCATATTTTCAGTAATACCTTTTAGCACCGCTGCCTGTGCTTTCTGTGCATCAGTCGCGTCTGCCGCCTGACCTACTTCTACTGTTTTCTGTGCTTCTGCAAAGAAAATATATGCCGCATTATCCGCGCCTGCGTCATTTTCGTGTGAATTTTCTACAAGTCCTGTTTTATCAGCCTTGTAATAGAATTTTACAGACTGAAAATCATATGTATCCTTATTCATTATATTTTTATAGCGTTCTGTTGCACTATTAAGAAATTCAATCCAGCCTGCGTTGATGTCAACAAAAGCAATATTATTAAGTTCATCTGCCGTATAGCCTGAATAATCATCACCCAAAATCGACTGCACATAGCTTGTATCAGTCAGTATCTTGTTTACAAAGGTTTCTCCCGCTTCGGAATAATGTCCGAGTGTTGACGACCATTTGCCGGTTGATGAGTTAAACTGACCTGTGCCGCTTCTGTCAATCGGACCTACTACGATAAGATTTGCTCCTGCTTTTACACAATCACGATAATACCGTTCCATATTTTTTACATACGCATCTGTGCCTGTTTCATTATGTCCTCACTCTGCGTATAAATAATCGCCTTGTTTTAACTTTACGTTATTGTAATGGCTATTATCGCCCGAATTTATTCCGCCGTCGCCCTGATTGGAAAGAGCAATGTTTTCAGGCAGATATTTTGTAAGTCCCTGTCCTGTTCCTGCATAATTCTGCAAAGGGAAGTACGGGAAGCCGCAGCCTTGGTCGCAGCCTGTTGAATCGCCCATAAGCCAAAGTGTTGTACCGTTTTCAAGTTTTGTAACTTCCATTGATGCTATCGCCGCGTTTTTACCTGTTACTTCAATACTTATTGAGTCGTCTTTATAATTGCCGTTTATACTTTTAAAATATACAGTTTCAACGTCAACATTAAACGAATATTCAAGGTTTTCACCTGCGGGAATTTCAACGTCAGTTAAAAGTTGATGACGTCTTTCAGCGAAAAGAGAAATTTTTGCAGCTTCTGATTGACTTGAATTAGCAAGTGTAACCTTTACATTATAATATCCACCGTTTTCCGCCGTCATAGAAAAGCGTATAGGATTTTCAGTCGTATAATCGTAAAAATCATTTGGCTCTGTTACAGCACTTCCGCAAACGGCAGCAACAAAATCAGAGTTTGCACCTGTTCCGCTTCCTGTTCCATTTACAAGCTCTATTTGCTGTCCCTGAATTGTATTAAAGCTGTCCATAAGCGAGCCTGCATTGAATTTATAGTCCCTTTCTCCGATTCCTATAAATCCATATTCAAGACTGTCTGTAAATTTAGTATCTGCGCTTACTCCTATGTATCCGTCCTCTACATTGTCAGATGAGCCAAAATCAAATTTCCATTGCCCCTGCGCGTTGTTATAGTTCTCCTCCGCAAAAATATTTGCCGTGGGTAATACTGATATTCCCATTACGATTGAAATTGCTAAACTGATAACTTTTTTGAATTTCATAGCTACTCCTCTTTTCTTAATTAGTTTTAATATTTTATCTATATTATACAATGTTTTTCTAATTCTTTAAATTGCATTTTATACAGTTTTGTTTGCATTTTTTGATATTCTATGTTATTATAATTAAAAGGCGGCGATAATATGGAAAAAACAATCATCAAACACGGAAATCATATTATAAATAACGATAAAGACGGATATATGTTCAGTTACAACGCATCAAAAGGAGTTAATTTTAACTCGCATATTCATAAATGCCACGAGATTATTCACATCATCAAAGGGGAGTTTCTTTATACTGTTGAGGGCAAAGAATACAGGCTTTCGGACGGCGATTTAATCTTAACAAAACCTGATGAATTGCACTCTTTCAGTTTTCCGAAAGAATGTGAATACAAAAGAGAGTTTTTGCATATTTACCCTAATTTTCTTGAACGCTTTCCTGAAGCTGCAAAAATTTTAAACACACGGCAAGCGGGCGTATTAAATCTTATCCCCGCCGAAAAGGTAAAAAAATACAATATAGACAAAATTTTCAATGAAATGTATATCTACTGTGCAGACCCGCTGCCCGAAACGGATTTAATGGTATTATTATGCACTGTTCAGATAATATTGAAATTAAATCATATATGGTTTAATGACACTCCCGAATATAGAGATGTTATGACAGACGCAAAAACTAACTCCATACGCGATTATATAGATTGGCATTGTATGGAAGATATAACTGCCGCTTCCGTAGCCGAAGCCGTTTTTATGTCGCAGGCATATGCAAGCAGATTTTTCAAAGAAAAAACAGGAATGACCATAAAATCATATCTCAATATGCGCCGCATAACAAACGCAAAAAATCTTATAATGGAAGGACATAAAGTAACAAGTGTTTTTGCTCGTTGCGGATTTAAGGATTATTCCACCTTTTACCGCGCATTTGTTAAATATGTTGGTATGACACCAGAGAAATTTAAAAGCACACACAATCAAAAGAAACATAGCAAATGATTAAGCATCATTTGCTATGTTTTTAAACTTTTTAAAAAATATCTCATTTACCCTTGACAATACGACTACTACGCAAGAGATACGTCAAAGAAAATTCGTGCTGTTATGAAAGCAAAGGGCGAGTCGGGAAAACACTTGACAACCATTCCGCCGTATGGATATATGAAAAATCCTGACAATTCTAATGAGTGGATTATTGATGAGGGCGCGGCAGCAGTTGTCAAAAAGATTTTTCATCTTTGCTTAGAAGGTTACGGACCGGCACAAATTGCTAAACAGCTTCAAGCAGATAAAATTATTATTCCGTTTGTGCATTGGAAACAGTCGGGAATAATAAATATTTCAAAGGATATTGATAATCCGTATAAGTGGTCGGCTGATACTGTTTCAGGCATTTTAGAAAAGCAAGAATATATAGGCGATACAGTTAATTTTAAAACGCATAAGCAATCCTACAAGTCAAAAAAGAAAATCAATAATCCGAAAGAACAGCATTTAATATTTGAGAATACTCACAAACCAATTATTGATGTTGATACTTGGGAAAAAGTACAGGAGTTAAGAAAAAACAAACGCAGACCGACAAAAACGGGTAAAACAAATATGTTTTCGGGCATTGCCTATTGCGCTGATTGCGGCGAAAAACTATATTATTGTACAAGCAATAACTTTGAAAAAAGACAAGATTATTTTGTCTGCTCGACTTCAAGAAAGAGCGGTAAAGATGTTTGCGATACTCATTATATACGGGCGGTCATTCTTGAAGAAGGCGTATTGGCGCATTTGAAAATGGTAATTGATTTTATTTCGCTGTATGAAGATACATTCAGAGAGGTTATGGGAGTACAGCATAAAGCGATTATCAAGAAAGAATTATCCTTAAAGAAAAGAGCGATAACAAAAGACGAAAACCGTATTAAAGAGTTAGACCGGCTATTTACTTCAATTTATGAGGATAAAACAAGCGGAGTTTTAACAGAAAGCCGATTTAAAATGCTTGCCGAACAATATGAGCAAGAGCAAGAGGAATTAAAAGAAAAGGTCAAAATTCTGTCTGATGAAATCGAACAGCAAGAGCAGGAAACTAACAATGTTGAAAGATTTATCGCAAAAGTACATAAATATTTTGATTTACAGGAATTAACGCCGGACATTTTAAATGATTTGGTGAAAAGGGTTGAAGTCTACGCACCGGAAAAAATAAACGGCAGACGGACGCAGCATATTGATATTTATTATGATTTTGTAGGCTTACTGCCAATGTCATTATTGCAAACAAAAATGAATAACAGCATAGCCTGAACTATGCTGTTATTCAAAATTTTGTTAATTACTGTCTTAACAGTGTCTCCCATAGGCGGATGATTTTATAAAAACATATTATTGTATGAGATATTTCTTTAATACATTATCTTTAATTTCAGAGACATTAGTTTCTCTTACTTTTTTTCTTATAGTCAGCACCGCGCTTGGAGTCACAGAAAGCTCGTCAATACCTATTGCCAGAAATGCTTCTGTAAGCTCAATATCAGCCCCCAGTTCTCCGCATATACCTACCCATGTACCATTTGCGTGCGCGTTTTTAACAATCATATTAATCAGCCTTAAAACAGCGGTATGATGGGTGTCGCAGAATTCTCCGATATCAGGATTTTGTCTGTCTGCCGCAAGAGTATACTGTGTAAGGTCGTTTGTTCCTATAGAGAAAAAATCGAGGTGTTTCGCAAGTATATCACTTATAACGGCTGCCGCGGGAGTTTCAATCATACATCCCAGCTCAATATTTTTGGAATATGAAATACCCTCGCTGTCAAGTTCGTGTTTAACTTCATCAATAATTTCAAGAACTTTTAAAATTTCCCATTCAGATGCAATCATGGGGAACATAATAGCCAGTCTGCCGAACACGGACGCGCGGTAAAGAGCGCGGAGCTGTACTTTAAATATATCAGGACGCTGCAGACATATGCGTATAGCGCGTATGCCCATAGCGGGATTTTCCTCATGAGGCATATTAAAATAGTCCACTTGTTTATCGGCGCCGATGTCAAGAGTTCTTATAATGACACGCTTGTTCACCATTTTTGAAAGAACTTCTTTGTATGCTCCAAATTGTATATCCTCAGAAGGATAAGTTTCGCTTTCAAGATATAAAAACTCGCTTCTGAACAGACCTATACCCTCAGCGTCATTTTTCAGCACGGCTCCGACATCAAGAATATTGCCGATATTCGCGCAAAGCTCGATTTTATGGCCGTCTTTGGTGATGCTTGCCTGCCCCTTAAGCTGCTGAAGAAGAGCGGTTTTTTTCTCGATTTCCTGCTTCTTTTTTGTCATTGCCGCAATTGTTTGATCATCAGGGTCAATATATAAAGTGCCTGTAAATCCATCTGCTATAGCAGGTTTGCCGTTAAAGGAGGAATTGAGCGCGTCTTTAGCGCCTATTACCGCGGGAATATTCATCATGCGGGCTAGTATGGAGGTATGAGAGCTAGTTGAGCCGCCTTCTGTTACAAAGGCAAGGATTTTTGTCTTGTCAAATTGTACTGTTTCGCTTGGAGCAAGGTCATCTGCGATAATAATTACAGGCTCATCAGCTATAATTCCGCTTTTATCTTTGCCGGACAGGATTTTTATAAGTCTTTCTGAAACATCCTTTACATCGGCACTTCTTTCGCGCATGTAATCGTCATCCATTGCGCGGAACATCTGTACAAAATTGTCACATGTCTGGCCTACGGCAGTTTCCGCGTTTATAAGCTGGTCAGTGATGATGTTTTTTATAGATTCTATATAATCAAGGTCCTCAAGCATCATCTGATGTATCTGAAAAATCATAGCATTGGCTTCGCCAACCTCTCCAATTGCTTTATTGTAAAGCGTATCAAGCTCTAAAATAGCCTGTTCACGCGCTTTTTCGAAACGTGTAATTTCCGCTTCACTGCTTTCGATATGAAATCGTTTTATAGTGCTTTCTTCACGGCTGAATACAAAGACAGGTCCGAAAGCCACTCCGGTACAAACGGTTTTTCCGGAGATAGTAATCATGGGTAAATTCCTCCCTTCAAAAATTAAATCTAT
>CAJUFV010000214.1 GCA_910585795.1 uncultured Clostridia bacterium
GACGAGGAAATAGAGATACCGCCGTTTACGGAGGAGTTAAAGGACTTGCTTTTACGCAAGGCGAGCGAGGACTTCGACTGGAGCGGAATATCACCGACAATATTCGGCGCTGTGTTTGAAAGTACGTTAAACCCCGAAACAAGACGGGCAGGCGGTATGCACTACACCAGTATTGAAAACATACACAAGGTTATTGACCCGTTATTCCTGAACGACCTAAAGGCGGAGCTTGCAGAAATACTGGAAATACAAGCGCTGAAAACACGCAGTAACCGTCTTGAAGCGTTTACCGACAAAATATCAAAGCTGAAATTTCTTGACCCTGCCTGCGGAAGCGGAAATTTTTTGACAGAGACATATATTTCACTGCGCAGATTAGAGAATGAGGTATTAAGGGCAAAAACAAATCAGATAACGCTTGACGATGAAATAATCAAGGTATCAATCGGCCAGTTTTACGGAATAGAGCTTAACGATTTTGCGGTGACGGCAGCGAAAACGGCTTTATGGATAGCGGAAAGCCAGATGATGAAGGAAACGGAAAATATAGTACATACTAACCTTGACTTTTTACCGCTGAAAAGCTACGCCAATATTGCCGAGGGAAACGCATTGCGTATTGACTGGAATGAGGTGGTGCCGAAACATGAATTGAATTACATAATGGGAAATCCGCCGTTTTCAGCTGGTAGAAGAATGGGAACAAGTCAACGTGAGGATATGACAGCAGTAGCATATGATTTTCCTAAAAATGGTGATTTGGATTATGTATCGGCGTGGTATATTATTGCTGCCCGTTATATGCAAGGAACAAGTATAGCAACAGGCTTTGTTTCGACAAGTTCAATTACACAAGGCGAACAAGTAATGTTATTATGGAAAGTTCTGTTTGAAAAATACAAATTAAATATTTTCTATGCAATACGCTCATTTAATTGGATAAGCGAAGCAAAAATCAAAGCCGGAGTTCATTGTGTAATTATTGAATTTTCAATAGGAAATACAAATAAACAAAAGAAAATAGAGGAAAATAGAATAATAAAAAATGTCAATTTTATAAACGGTTATTTAATGGACACTGAAAATATATGGATTGAAAAACGAACAAAACCCATTTGTAAAGTTCCTTTGATAAGCAATGGAAGCAAACCGCTTGATAATGCAATATGTGCTTTTACTCCTGAAGAAATGAACTCATTTATAAAAACAGAACCGCAATCAGAACCATATTTTTATAAATATATGGGAAGTAGAGAATTTATAAACAATATTGAACGATACTTTTTGCTTATCAATAGAATACCCCCTCATCTATTAAACAAAATGCCTTTAGTCATTGATAAGTTAAAGCAAATCAAGGAATATCGTTTGAGTTCTAATAGTGTGCCAACACGCACTTTAGCGGTCACACCCGCAAAATTTCATTTTGAAAATATACCTAACAAGAATTATCTTGTCATACCTCAAACATCATCTGGGAAAAGGAAATATATTCCTATTGGTTTTTTAACTCCTGATATCTTGGTAAATAATAAATTGCAAGTTATGAAAGATGGAGGCTTGTATGAATTAGGCGTTTTATCATCAAATGTACATAATGCGTGGCTTCGTATAGTTGCAGGTAGAATAAGAGAAGATTTTACATATTCAGTAAGCGTTGTTTACAATACCTTTCCTTGGTGCAATCCAACAGAAGAACAGCGTAAAAAGATAGAACAAACAGCGCAAGCAATACTTGACGCAAGAGCGTTATATCCAGACTGTTCCCTTGCAGAATTATATAATGAATTAACAATGCCCACTGAACTGCGAAAAGCGCATCAGGCGAATGACAGAGCCGTAATGCAAGCATACGGCTTTGACGTAAAAACAATGACAGAAAGCCAGTGCGTCGCCGAGCTTATGAAAATGTATCAGGAATTGACAAAATAAGTTGAATTTTATCACATTAAAACAAGCTATACCTTTACTGTTATTTGTATTTTATAAAATTTACTATTGACAAAATACGGTTCAATATAGTATAATATAAATAGATTAGATGAGACGAGAACAGAATATATTTTTTTAATATTACTATGTAAATTTATACCCTCTTAGACTCGTCTGTCTTTGAGGGTTTTTCTGTTCTATTTTCACAAAAAGAAAGGAAGATGGAAAATGAAAAATTTAAAAAAGGTATTAACAATAGGAACAGCCGCAATACTTTGCGCCGCCGCTCTCACAGGATGCGGAAGCTCTCCGGCTCCCTCAAATGAAAGCAATGACTCATACAAAATCGGTGTTTTGCAGTACGCGGACCATCCGTCACTTGACAATTGCCGAGAAGGCTTTAAATTGGGTCTTGACGGAGAAGGTATTCAATACGAGCTTATAGAACAGTCCGCAAAAGCGGATGACGCCACAAATACACAAATCGCTCAGCAATTTGTATCACAAGGCGTTAACCTTGTATGCGGCATAGCAACACCGTCAGCGCAGGCCTGCTATAACGCGGCTTACGAAGCAAAAATACCTGTGATATTCAATGCTGTTTCAGACCCCGTTGCAGCAAAGCTCGCAGTAAGCGCGACAGAGGCCATGGAAGGTATTTCAGGTATCTCAGACGCTCTGCCCGTTGACGCCCAGCTTGAGCTTATCCGTGAAATGCTCCCTGACGCAAAAAAAATCGGTATCCTTTACACAACAAGCGAGGCAAATTCAGTCTCAACAATAGAAAGCTATAAGGAAAAAGCAGGCCAATACGGTTTTGAGCTTGTTGAAAAGGGCATCTCTAACGCGGCTGAAATTCCACAGGCAGTTGATTTACTTCTGACAGAGGTTGACTGCGTAACAAATATGACGGATAACACTGTTGTTGACAATCTCCCTGTTCTGCTTGAAAAAGCAAGTGCGAAAAATATACCTGTATTCGGCAGTGAAGAGGAACAGGTCGGCAACGGATGTATTGCTTCAGCAGGTATCGACTATATAGAGCTTGGCAAAAAGGCCGGTATCATGGCCGCAAGAGTGCTTAAAGGCGAAAATATCACTTCAATTCCATATGAAACAATGACAGAAAGCAAAATTACAATAAACACTGACACCGCAGGTAAAATCGGAGTAACAATCCCGCAGTCAATAGCAGACAGAGCTGAGGTTAAAAACACTCCGTCCGAAGAATGATTGAAGGACTTATTATCGGTATACTTGAACAGGGGCTAATATACGGAATTATGGCTATAGGAGTATATATCACCTATACCATACTCGATTTCCCCGATTTATCCGTTGACGGAACATTTCCTCTGGGAACAGCAGTCTGCTTTATTATGATAAACAACGGATTAAACCCATGGCTTGCTCTCCTAGCGGCATTCGCCGCTGGAGGCATAGCCGGTATGTTTACAGGTATTTTTAATGTAAAGCTAAAAATACGCAATCTGCTTTGCGGTATACTTACTATGACAGCGCTCTATTCCATTAACTACGGCATTGTCGGAAAAGCCTCTGATTTCCTTAGCATGGACGCGCCGACTATATTCTCTCAAACCGCCTTTTTATTTGGAAACAGTCATTTGACAATGTATTCAAAGCTTATTATAATACTTATAATCGCCTTGGCGGCAAAATTCGCTCTTGACTGGTATATGCGCACAAAATCAGGCTTTCTTTTAAGAAGCGCGGGTGATAACGAGGGCCTTGTCATAACGCTCGCTCAAAATCCTGGTACTATTAAAATTATCGGACTCGCGATTGCCAACGGACTTGTTTCCCTTGCGGGAGCTGTTTATTGTCAATACGGAAAAGCGTTCAACGTCGGTTCAGGCACAGGCACAGTAGTCATGGGACTCGCCGCAGTTATTATCGGAACAACAGTGTTTAAAAAGATAAAATTTCTGCGCGTAACAACCGGAGTTCTTCTCGGCATGATTATATACAAAGCATGCATATCCGCGGCGCTGGCGGTAGGTCTTCCGTCACAGAATACAAACCTTATGGTAACAATTCTGTTTATCGCAACTCTTGTCGCTAATGAATTTATTATCAAAAAAAAGAAAGCCGGGGTGAAAAAGAATGCTTAAGCTTTCAAATATATATAAGACATTTAACAGCGGAACAATTGATGAAAAAATACTTTTTTCAGATTTCAGCCTGACTGTCAAAAACGGTGAATTTGTTGGTGTAATAGGCTCAAACGGTTCGGGCAAAACAACCATGCTTAACATTATTTCAGGTGATATTTCGGCTGACAGCGGAAATATCATTCTTGACGGCACAAATCTCAGCGGTATGAAAAATTTTAAGCGGGCACAAAAAATCGGAAGGGTTTTTCAAAATCCTTCCATGGGAACATGCCCGTCTATGACTATCTGGGAAAATATGTCTATCGCTGATAACAAGGCAAGAATATTCGGACTTTCCTTCGGACTTAACCGTCAGCGCAAGGATTTCTACCGCTCTCAGCTCGAGCTGCTGGGTATGGGTCTGGAAAACAGACTTTCCACGCCCGCCGGCTCACTTTCAGGCGGCCAGCGTCAGGCCCTCGCTCTTATCATGGCAACTATGACAAGTCCTGATTTACTTCTGCTTGACGAGCATACTGCCGCCCTTGACCCTAAATCCTCGGATACGGTTATGACGCTTACTGAAAAAATTATACGTGAAAAAAATATCACAACTCTGATGGTAACACATAATCTGCGTTACGCCGTTGAATACGGCACACGCGCGGTTATGATGCATGACGGCGGTATAATAATGGATGTCTGTGGCGAAGAAAAGAAAACAACATCTATTAACGACTATTTAAAAATATTTAATGAAATAAGTATTGAATGCGGAAATTAATTACATGGTCAAAGCCTTTGGTTTTGACCTTTTTATTTTTTCAAAAATTTTCCTTTAATAATCGCTCATAATATGTTATACTTATCATACAATACATACGGAAATTAAGGTGATTTTTTTGGATTTAAGCAATAAATATATTTTTGACGGCAGCTTCGGCATAGAGCGTGAAACCTTGCGTGTCAACGAAGCGGGACAGCTCGCGCAGACTCCTCATCCCTTTCCCAATGACAAATATCTTGACAAAGATTTCTGCGAAAATCAGCTGGAGCTTATAACACCTGTCTGCGGCAGCATAGACAGTCTCATAAAAAATCTGGACAAGCTTGACAAAAAGGCCCGCGCCACGCTTTTAAAACAGGGAGAATATTTATGGCTTTACAGCAATCCTCCGTGTTTTGAGACAGTCAATGATATTCCTATCGCCAAATTTAACAATGATAAGCTATTTAAGCTTAATTACCGGTTAAATCTTGAAAAGCGTTACGGGAAGCGTCTCATGCTATATTCCGGCATACATTTTAACTTTTCTTTTTCCGAAAAGCTTCTGCAATCAATGTGCGGTGATACAGACTACAAAAAATTCAAAACAAAGCTCTATTTCCGCATGTCAAAGCAGATATGCCGATATAGCTGGCTTCTTGTCCTGCTTACGGCGGCCAGTCCGGTTTATGACATATCACTGAATACAGACCATCTCAGCGGCGATGGTTTTGACGGTTATTCATCACGCCGCAACAGTGATAAAGGCTACTGGAATAATTTTATACCTGTACTTGATTACAGCAGTCTGCGTACATATATTGACAGCATAAGAAGCTATATAAACAGAGGCGTGCTTTTTTCCGCTGGTGAGCTATATCTGCCTATACGCCTGAAGCCATCCGGAAACAACAGTCTTGACGCTTTAGAAAAAAACGGTATAAATCACATTGAGCTGCGTATGTTTGACATTAACCCGCTTACGCCTTTAGGTATGTTCCGTGAGGATATGGAATTCGCGCATTATTTTCTTATTTATCTGCTCAGTCTGCCTGACTTTGAATTTACTCCGCAGCTGCAAAAGGCGGCCGTAGAAAATCACCGTTCCGCGGCAAAATATGACCTTTCACATATACGTATAAACGGTTACAGCGCTGTTGACGCCGCTATCGGCATGCTTACGGATATGGAAATTTACTTTACTTCTTTTCCGCATATTACTGACAATATCCGTAAGCAAAAAAGAAAAATTAACGAAAACAAACGCTACTGTGTAGAAGTATATAATAAATTTGGTAAAAATTATAAAGAGGAAATGCTTAAAATGATTAAAAGCTCATCAAATTAATATATATTCTTCTTTCAAAATTATACCAATATGTTAAAATAAATTTACCGCATGAACTCGATATTTTTATATCATTAAGCATATATTTTTTCTCGTAAAAACTCATGCTCTATTTTTTCATGCTTTAATGGTGTAAGAATAAGATTTTGTGGCAGTCATACTAAGTCCGCATTTTTGCGCGCCATACGCGCTACTTTGTATTGCAGCCGCGCTTTTTTATTGTTAGGACACCTATAATACAGAGTGCCGGTATTCTAACTTATATCTTCAAGCATACATAAAAAAGCTGCCACAAGGCAGCCTTTCATATATATACAGCAAATCACTTTTTCACAGCAAATACTGTAATACTGGCAGGAGGGAATATATAATTAACACAATTAGTATCCGCGGAAAACGCTGTTCTTCTCGGAATTACCTTTTCCGGATTATCAAAATCATTCATATCATCCGGAGAATATCCTGACATTTCAAGAAGCTCCGCGTCAATTCTTGCCACTCCATCTATACATATCCGAACTGATACTTCCTCGTCACGCGTATTTACAGCTTTAATATATATATTATTTTCATCCTCACTTGCCGTATAGTAAAGCTCCTCCATAACGGGCTGTTTGTCAACCGTATTATTCTTTATTTTATCGTTTACATACGCCTTAATTTCCCGTCCTTTCACTTCAAGGCAAAGCCTGTATTCACAGCCTGTCATAACGGAAAAAATATTATGGTCAAGACAGGAACCGCGGCCGTCAACCTGCGCGTTTATCTCACTATCCTGATTTTGCCAGCCTCCGATAAACCATTGTATGTAATTTTTCTCATCACTTTTGCCAAAAATCAGTTTAAAACCTGTATCACCAAAATTTTTTCTTGCGGTAAATTCTATTTTATAATGTCCTGATGACACATTTCCCAGTGACTTTATTCCGGCGGACACAAAGGATACATCATCAAATTTTGTCACTTCTCCGTTTTCCACATCAGTTATAGATATATCATAAAAATCCGCGTTGCATCTGTCAGCCATAATTTCAACATTCCCTGAAATTATTTCTGAACCAAGTGTGACAGGCTTATCCAAACCTTCCGTTTTTATTTCCAGCAGTGTTTTTCCTGTGTTATTCATAAACATTTTCTGCGCATAGTAATTCGCGCTTCCATACACACGGTGATTATCAAACCATATCATGTCAGGCTTCCAGTTCACATAATCCGCATTGGCCAGCAGCGGCGCATAGCACGCAAGCCCAACTATAGATGCATTATTCTCCATTCCTGTCATATAAGCGGCTTCAATAAGAGCATTATAATATGTATTACCCCATGTGGCATACTCTCCCACAAAAACTTTTACTCCCTCCGGATAGCTGTCATATCGATGATAATTAGCCAGCATCCATTCAGGTGAAGTATAGTAATGCTCATCAATAAAATCTGAACCGTTTGCGCGCGCGTTTTTCCAGCCGCGTTCAAATTCACCGCCGGCAGGAAAAGGACCCGCAGAATTAATCAGCTTTATTTCAGGATATTTTTCTTTAACCGCCTTGTAAAACATGTCATATCTATCCCAGAATCCCTGACCAACCTCCTCATTTCCGATTGCCAGATATTCCAATCCAAACGGTTCCGCATGTCCCATATCGGCTCTGAGCCTTCCCCATTTTGTATCGGCAGCTCCGTTGGCAAATTCAATAAGGTCAAGCGCGTCATCAATCCATTCACGCATTTCATCAAGGGGAACAGCCTGTTCCATATGAGGATTATATCCTGCAGGAAGTACCGGCAGCGGCTTCGCGCCTATATCCTCACAAAACTGAAAATATTCAAAATATCCCAATCCAAGCGACTGATTATAACGCCAGTTATTTCTTCGCGCGGGACGATTAGTAATATCACCAACTGTATTTTTCCAACGATACATAGAATTACGGTCATCCGCGTTAAGTGTTCCGTCATGTATCAGACAACCTCCCGGAAAACGCATAAATCTGGGAGTCAGTCCCGCAAGCATTTCAGCAATATCCTTTCGCATACCGTTTTTTCTGTTCTTATACGTTTTATCCGGAAATAGCGAAACAAAGTCTATACAGAACTTACATTTTTCCTCCGCTGTAATTGCAAGCACAGCAGAATTATTTGTCTCAGGTGCGTTAAGCACGCAGCTGTATTGTGTCCACTGCTCGGAGGTAATATTAATTGTCTGTTTAACAAGCTGTCTGCCATACGCGTCATCTATGGAAACAATAATACCGCACGGTTTATCAGCGCGCGCGTAACATGAAAAATTATAGCTTTCATCTTTACAAACAGCTATACCGCTATTATATCCCAGATTTTTTATTCCCGCTCTTGTACCCGTATTACTAATTTCCAGAACAAGGTAATTGGGATTTTTTTCTGATAATGGCGTCTTATTTAATACAGCGGCAGACACAGACGCGCCTCCCTCTTCAACGCGTTTCCATGCCGTCAAGGCCTGATATGAAGGGTTGTCCGCAGGCGAAAACTCAAACGCCCTGTTACGCACCATTTCACCGTAAATACCGCCGTCTGCGGCATGATTTATATCCTCAAAAAATATTCCGTAAAAATCATCCATAGACGCTTTTTTATTTTTTGTTATTGTAAGTTTATTCATACACATTCTATCCTTTCAAAGTATATAAATATTCTATCACAAAAATACATAGGACGTAAAGGCTGATATCAAAATTTATTTAACTTTATAAAAAATTAAATATACAAAAAATATGC
>CAJUFV010000215.1 GCA_910585795.1 uncultured Clostridia bacterium
ACTAAGAAGCGGCAGTCATTACAGAAAAACGTCAACTCGTCTCTGAAAAAATTTTACGCAAATTTTATCAGCTATACGCGAATACACTCCTGATATTACCATTTTCACGATAATGTGATTATTTCACAAATATTTTTGATGTGCTCCACAAGTAAAAATGCGCCGCATATGTGGAAGGTGTTATCGACTGAGTCAGCTCCCTAAATAAGCTTGGACTCATGAAGCTCTGATGAAAAACAGCATTCAAAATGCTCACATTGACTTTTTACAACGAATATGATATACTAAAAGGTAAATATAATAGTGGTGCAGTATCCTAGTCAGTACGGCTTTTCGGAAAGCGGGCCTAAAAATCCGCCAAATGGCACATCGATGAAGTTTCTGGTGTTTTGCTTTGAACGCCCAGTTCGGGGCTGATGCTGGGAGTTAAGGTTTAGGGGCGGTTTCCAATGGCATGGAAACACTAACCCCTTTTCCGTGGAGGCCTGTGACTGTGGCGGCCTAGACCCCCTAAGGGTGCAAGTCGTTACGGCACAGGGGAAAACCTGTTTTGCGGTTAGTAATCCGACGCCTCACAAGGGCTTCGGTATGAATGCTGTGGGCAGCGTAGCCAGCCTTGAGTGGATATGGCGGATATATGATATAAAAACTCCCCCGTCCTCCGGCCAGAGGTCAGGGAGCAAACGCATATTGAAACCATACCTGCAAAAGAGGATACGGAAAGCTCAGGCTGTATGGGAAAACCTCTAGGCTGTCGTAAAAGAATGAGCAGAGGATTGCAGTGCGGACTAAGTGGCAATCCGGCAACCGTCAATGGTGCCGGTCTTTAAAGGGAAACCGCTTCTTCGGCGACGATAAAGCAGACCTGCGGGAAAGCCTGCCGGACCTAAGCCGCAAACTTTACTCTGTTCATTACCCTATTCATATTTATATTATTATTTTCAAAAATTTTCCTGAAGGGAAAATTCCTTTCAGATTTAAAAGGAGAGAAATTACTTGGACAAGTCCGACATACCGAAACGGAAAAAATTTACCGTTCCAAAACCTGATTCAAATGTTTCAACATCGCATAAATGGACAATTATTGTACTGATACTATCATTCACACTTTCAGTATTTTTTAGCTTCATCACCTCCGCGGCTATGAAATCGCTTACAATATTTTTTGCTTTCATACTGCTTCTTGTGATAATAGCGATAAACATTCTGTTCGATATGGTTGGAACCGCGGTTCAGTCCGCTGAGGAAAAACCGTTTCATTCACTCGCTGCGCGCAAGGTGGCCGGCGCAAGAGAATGTATTTCCGTTATACGCCATGCCCCGCAGCTGGCAAATTTATGCTGTGATGTCATCGGCGATATAGCCGGCATTATCTCAGGCGCGACAACTGCCCTGATTGTGGCGGAGCTTGTGGCTATGTTTAACCTTAAAGGCATGCTCCCAAGCCTTATTCTTACAGGACTTGTGGGAGCGCTGACTATAGGCGGAAAAGCCATGTCCAAGGGTATCTCGATGCAAAACGGCAACGCCATTGTTTTTATTGTCGGAAAATTAATGTACGCGTTAAAACATCTTATTAAGAAATAATGAGGCTTTGGTAATGGATAAACTCTTAAACAAAATCAATTCACCCGCAGATTTAAAAGGACTCACAAATGATGAGTTAAATATCCTCTGTCGGGAAATCCGCGAGTTCCTTATTGACAGTGTTTCAGAAACCGGCGGTCATCTCGCTTCCAATTTGGGAGTTGTAGAACTGACTGTCGCTCTGCACACTGTTTTTAACGTTCCTGAGGATAAAATTATATTTGATGTAGGTCATCAGTCATACGTACATAAGCTGCTTACCGGAAGAAAAGAGCTTTTCCATACACTTCGTCAGTTTGGAGGGCTATCCGGCTTTCCAAAGTCCAGCGAAAGCGAAAGTGACGCCTTCAATACAGGACACAGCTCCACATCCATCTCCGCGGCGCTAGGCATTGCACGCGGACGCGACCTTGACGGAGCAAGCTACAATGTAATATCCGTATTCGGCGACGGAGCGCTGACAGGAGGCATGATGTACGAGGCTATGAATGACGCCGGACACACAAAAACACCGCTGATACTCATTCTAAACGACAACGCAATGTCAATATCCAAAAATGTCGGCGCTGTTTCCAAGCATCTCAGAAAGCTCCGTTCACAGCCCGCATATTTCCGTTCTAAACAGGCAGTGGAAAGCTTTTTAAAATTAATACCACTAGTCGGAAAACCTGCCGTTACGCTTATAAAGCATATAAAACGATTTTTCCGCCGTCTTGTAATACCCACAACGCTTTTCGATGATTTGGGATTTCGCTACATGGGTCCAGTTGACGGCCACAATATAAAATCACTAATAACATGCCTTGAATACGCACGCGACGAGCAGCGTCCTGTGCTTCTGCATATACAAACAAAAAAAGGCAAGGGCTATATTCCGGCGGAAAACAATCCGCAGAAATTTCACGGTATTTCCGCCTTTGATAAAACCACCGGACAGACAAAATCATCCAAAGAAACCTACAGCTCCCGTTTTGGCTCAGCAATGCTCCGGCTCGCCGAAGCAAACCCAAAAGTTACCGCTATAACAGGCGCAATGCCGGACGGAACAGGACTTAATGAATTTCATAAACGTTTTAAAAACCGCTTCTTTGACGTAGGAATAGCTGAACAGCATGGCGTAACACTATCCGCGGGTCTTGCAAAAGCAGGATATATCCCTGTAATTCCTCTATATTCCTCATTTCTGCAGCGAGCGTATGACCAGACGCTTCACGATGTGTGTCTGCAAAACCTGCATGTTGTATTTCCTATCGACAGGGCCGGCATTGTCGGCGCGGACGGCGAAACCCATCAGGGAATTTATGATATTTCATATCTTGCACACATGCCTAATATGACCATTCTTTCACCCGCGTCATTGGACCAGCTTGAAAATATGCTTGATTTCGCAGTAAACAGCTTTAATGCCCCTATCGCTATCCGCTATCCGCGCGGCAGCGCGCAGGCAGACGGTATCACCAGCGGTTTCACACTTGGCAAGGCGCAGATTATAAGCGAGGGTACTGATATTACAATAATTGCCTCCGGAAGAATGGTAAAAAGAGCGCAGGAAGTCGCTAAAATCGCCGGCAAATCAGTAGAAATAATAGCTCTGCCAACAATAAAGCCTATGGATGAAGCGGCAGTTATTTCCTCGGCAATGAAAACCGGCAGCGTAATAACTATCGAAGATAATGTAAAAACAGGCGGTATCGGCAGTATGATTGCCACAATACTAAAGGAAAATCAAATTGAATGTAAATTTAAAATCTTTGCTTTTCCTGACTCCCCTGTTACACACGGCTCAATTGACGAGCTTGATAAACTATATGGCCTCGACGCGGCTTCAATAGCGTCAAAAATTTAATGAAAAAAAGGAATTCTTATGGCAAAAATCAGACTTGACGCTTTGCTTGTAAAAAACGGTCTCGCCCAAAGCCGTGAAAGAGCAAAAGCTATTATTATGGCAGGACAAGTTTATATAGATAACCAGAAATGCGACAAGGCAGGCCTGATGGTGGACGAAGATAAGGCACAGCCTGAAGTACGCGGCGAAACACTTAAATATGTCAGCCGCGGGGGACTAAAGCTTGAAAAAGCAATGAGTGAATTCCCTATAAGTCTTGAAGGTAAAACCACAATGGATATAGGCGCGTCTACAGGCGGCTTTACTGACTGCATGCTTCAAAACGGCGCAGTCAAAGTATTTGCTGTCGATGTCGGTTATGGACAATTCGCGTGGAAACTCCGCCAGGATGAACGTGTTGTCAATATGGAGCGTACCAACATACGTTATGTCACGCCGGAAGATATTGGACAGGAAATAAATTTCGCGTCTATTGATGTATCCTTTATCTCCTTAAAGCTGGTACTGCCGGCGGCAAAAAATCTTCTGAGTTCTGATGGGGAAATAGTCGCCCTTATAAAGCCTCAATTTGAAGCAGGCCGCGAGCAGGTAGGAAAAAAAGGCGTAGTTAAGGATAAAAATGTCCATTTTGAGGTAATTAAAAAGGTTCTTGATTTTGCCCGCAGTATTGATTTTCATATAGCAGGTCTTTCCTATTCTCCTATCAAGGGTCCGGAGGGAAACATTGAATATCTTGCGTATATGAAAAAATCATTCTGTGCGGATGATATAACAGACGATATTATTCAGGAAACAGTGGATAAATCGCACAGCAGTTTATAACAGGAGGTATTTCCCATGCTTGCGGAGGATATTATAATTACGGGCGGACGCGCTATTTCACGTTCATACGCAAAAATCAACCTTACACTTGATGTGATTGCACGGCGTGAAAACGGTTATCACGATATAAAAATGATTATGCAGACAGTTTCTCTGTTTGACCTTATAATTGTTGACAAAACAAGAGATAAAAATATAACAATATCAACAAACCTGCGTTATCTCCCTAACAACTCAAAAAACATCGCCTACAAAGCCGCAGACGCGTTCTTTACTAAAACCGGAATAAACTACGGCGCTAAAATTATGATACACAAAAATATTCCTGTCGCGGCAGGACTGGCCGGCGGAAGCGGGAACTGCGCAGCAGTGCTTGAAGCGCTTAATATGCTGTTTGACTGTCCTCTGTCACACTGCGAACTGCTCGAAACAGGAGCCTCTCTCGGCGCGGATGTGCCTTATTGTTTCGATGGAGGCACGCAGATAGCAGAAGGTATAGGCGAAATACTTTCTCCTCTTCCTTCTATGCCGGATGCTCATATATTACTCGTAAAACCGCCTGTAAATGTTTCTACAGCAATGATTTATGAGAAAATAGACACTTCCCCGCTCACATTGCGTCCCGATACAGAGGCAATGACAAATGCTCTTACAAACAGAGATATAAATAAAATCGCCGGCAATCTTTGCAATGTAATGGAATCGGTAACTGCGGAAATGTATCCCGTTATCAGAGGAATAAAAACAAAAATGCTTATGAACGGAGCGCTCGGAGCAGTCATGAGCGGCTCAGGGCCTACAGTATTCGGAATATTTAATGACTATTCAAATGCCAAGCTCAGCGCAGACAGTTTCGCAAGACAATTTAAAGACGTATTTCTTGTAAGAACTAAAAACTAAATGTAAAAAGAGGTATTTGCATGGAAAAAGATGAAGATATTATAGAAATAATAGTTGATGACAGTCAATCTGTCTCAGATAAAAAACACGTTAATTTATACAATGTAAAAGCGTTTTTTTCCGGTCTTCGCGCCCTGCCTTTATTTGTAAAGCTATATATATTAGTAATAGCGGCCATAACGGTTATAGCGGTTACAGCCGGAATATTTACGCCTAAAAGCAACAGCGCTATTGACAGACGTCTAAATGCCCTGCGTACATCAGATAAGGCTTATCTTGAAAAACAGGCTGAATATCAAGGAATACAATCTGAAACAGAGCAGCAGAAAAAGCATATTGAAGAAAAGCAGGCGGAGCTTGAGAGACTCAACAATTCTCAGGACAATCTGGATAAACTATCCCAAAAAAATTCCGAGCTTGAGGATGAAAAAAAACAGCTTCAGGACGAAGTAAATTTAAAACAGAAAACCCTAAACGCGCTTGACATATCTCTGGATTCATATATACGCTCTTCAATAACACTGTCCTCCGGCAGATACACTGTCGGTGAAAACATTTCAGAAGGTAAATATACAATTACCGGCACAGGCAGCATTGTAGTGTCAAATTCCGGTACGGCTCGAATTAATAAACCACTTAAATCAGACGGTGAAAGCCTTACTTTAAAAAATGGCGATATTGTCAAGATTGACGGAAACGCCAAACTGGTTCTTGAATAATTTATCAAAGGAAGTATTGAAATGACACAAAAAAGAATGTATACTGTTATTCTTTCATCAGCTGCAATACTGATTTCCGCCGCCGCCTTCTTCGCCGGATTCCGCATGGATACAACATCCGCGGCACGGGAACGGCTTGCGCGTGAAATTTCCGCTATAGATAACAGCATAAACGAAGCTGAAAAAACGAAAGAAGAATTAAATACGCAAATAAGCAATTTAGAAACAGAATTAAGCACAAAAGATACTATTAACGATTATTATATGGAATATCAAAAGCAATATAATCAGCTTACAGATGATATTAACACGCTAAAGGAACAATCCGCGACACTTGACAGTCAGATTGAGGAAAAACGTGGCACGCTTGACAGAAACTCAGGTGTAAAAAGCGGAACCAAAGGAAAAAGCTACACCTTGAAAAAGGATGAAATATACACCTGTCCTAATAAAATATCAGCAGGACGATATACTGTAACAGGCAGCGGTACAATAGTCATATATTCTTCCAGCGGTAGACCGCGCGCTACTGAAAATCTTGATGTAGCATACGGCAACTCATATACCTTTGACCTTAAAGAAAAAGAGCAGATAAAAGTCAGTGGCAGCGCAACACTTACAGAATTAAAATAACAATCATATCTAATGTAAATATATCAGTTATCATACAGGGACACTAAAATCCAGTGTCCCTGTATTTTTTGATTAATTCGATTGAAGTTCAATCCTGTCAAGATATATAGAGGGTATGGTAATTTGACCGCTTCCTGTTGACTGATAGGAATATAACCCCATGGAGATTCCATATACAGTCACATAATCATCCTCAAGAATTCTTGATGCCACCATATCCTTAGGATATGCGACATATATAACACTATCATAACTTCCATTTACAGCAATTCTGTGATGTACCTCTGTGTCACCCTCCATAACCTGAATAACCTTTCCGCTGTATGAAATACTTTTTCCTATATAGCTGTCAGGATTCCGCGCCAATTCCTTATAATCCACATACCCATAATTCTCACGCACAAACTCCTTTACCACAGGTTCAGGTGTTGGTGTTGGAAACGGTGTCGGTGCCGGCTCCAAAGTCGGAGTCTCTATTGTCTCAGCAGGTATTTGTGTGTTTTGACTTTTGGTCGGTTTTTCCGATGAATTCGATACACCGCACATTGTAAATGAACAAATTATAACTACTATTACCACAAGTATCACTGCTATAATACAGCCTTTCTTTTTCACAAGCTTTTTTATATCATTATCATTCGTTAATGTTGGCTGATTACTCGAAAGTATATCAGACCCCGCATTATCTACCTGTGTACCGCATTCTTTACAGAACACGTCTTCATCATTAATTTTTCTTCCGCAATTTGAACATATTTTCATAAGTATTCCCTCCACCATGTATTTTGCACCTATATAGGTGCAAAAATAGTATAGCACAATGTTAGAATAAAGTCAATACTTTTGCACTTATTTTAGTGCAATAATTCGAGGTGAAGGTTGAAACAAAAATCAAATAAAGAAAAATATAATACAGAAAAAAAAGGCATGGCAAACAGACCATCGTTAAATGGTCAAAAAGATTTGCATAATGGTCAGACTGGTGAGGGTTTCACAATAT
>CAJUFV010000216.1 GCA_910585795.1 uncultured Clostridia bacterium
TTATCGAAAGACCATGAAGGTTTATCGAAAGACCATGAAGGTTTATCGAAAGACCATGAAGGTTTATCGAAAGACCATGAAGGTTTATCAAGAACTATATCAGAGAAACATCAAAATTTAAAAGAGCAGCAAATACGTATAGAAAACAGTGTTTCAATATTAGTGGATAAGGCAAAGGATGAAGAATATAAAAATAAAGAGTTATCAAAAGACGTAAAAAGAGTAAAAAGTTCTATTCGTGAGATGACGGCTATTTTAGACGAATATGATAAAATTCAGCAGGATTATAAAATGCTTTTTGAAGAAAATCAAAAATTAAAAAAGCAATTAAAACAATATAAACAAAAAGAATATGAAGAAGAAATGGAGCTTTAATAGCTCCTTTTTTAGTACAGAAAAGGAGAGGATAGAAAAATGAAGAGTAGAGCAAAAGGAATAGCAAACAGCAATGCGGTCATTATGATAATTGCCGTTATATCAGCTATGTTTGCGTTTGTGGTGTCAGGTCATGCGGTAAGAGCCGGCGAGCTTGACGGATATACCACAGTGGACTGGTCATGGAACAGGGATGTAGAAACAACAGACAGTAATTCTGTAATTGTCGGCGGTAATATTGTTTTCTGGCGATATGTAAATAAAGAAAATCCTACAGCGAACGCCATATGGAAAAGTGCATATGGTGATGAGCTTAGTGATGAAGATGTTACATCTATATGGAACGGTGATTTTGGAGAAAAATACATACTGGCCAGTGCTGATGTAGACAGTATAGCGGATGAAAATATTCGTAATTATATAAAAGAGCATGTTGATGAGGATGTGCCTGAGCTTAAATTGAAATTTGATATTGACTCAGATGTGCCGGGCGATACGAATCAGAAAAAGGCAGATAAACTATTTAATGGAGATATAGGTTATCGTGTTTATCGTGATGGTGACTCCTGTAGAATTGAAATGAAATTCAGTCCGAAGTTTCGATTAAAGGAAGGCAACATTAAAGATGAAAACAATCAACTTCCGTATATGCCTTATAAGCCGTTACCTAGAGCTTGTTATCCCTACAGTTCCGTACTTTTTTCTATGTGGGGCTTCGAGGGCGGCAGTGACGACCATTACGGCGCACTTGAAGTAATCGAGGGTAATGACCCTCGATATATTTACGGTAAGAGCTTCGGTTACGGAGATATATTAGAAAAGGGAAAAATCCCAAACAATATGGAATATCCAAATTTTGAAGCAGGGAAGATTAACGAGGAAGGCAACTGGGCAGGACAGGTTGAAGCTGATACTCTTGACAGTAATTTAGTAAGGATAGGTCAGCAGTATAAATCGGCAGGAGATTTATGGTATTATTCATATGGAGGAGCTGTCGGATACAATTTCAAGTTCCCGTTTAAGGTGTCGCTAGCCGTTGATATAACCCCAAAGGTGACAAAGCGTATTATAAACTCTGCTACAGGTGACATAATATATTCAAATACAGATGTATTTGAAAAGGATACAGAAAGTAAAATGTATAGACTGGCTGATGATAACGGATATGCCATTATTGACAATAATCCTGATGCGGTTTATGTGTATGACCATTGTGAGATAAAGCGTGGCGATAATGAAGAATTGATAAATAAAGACACAGCCGCTTCTGTAAATATATCATTTAGAGATGATATTAAACATAAAATACTTGATATCTATGTCAATCCGTTTCCTATTCAGTCGCAGCTTAAAATACGGTATGTAGACAAGGAAACAGGGGAAAATATTTCAGAGGACAGTATTCCGGGAAAACAGCTCATTGAGCCGGAGGATACGGATACAATTGAATATCATATAAAAGATATTTCTTGTAAGGGCATTGAAGATTATGTGATTGAGGATATGGGCGGAAATATTGAAACTACAGTGAATAATCCTACCAATAAAGATGTAAGCGTTACAGTCACAGGAGCAAAGCCTATAAAGGTTCTAATAATACATCTTTATGATACTTGTGATGATAATCCTGATGATTATGAGACTATACCAATTGACCCGTCTATCTGTGATAGTGATACAAGTACAATAACATGGCAGGAACAGATAAGTCACCGATATACTCGTAATGATTATACATATACCTGTTATCATACCTATACATATCGAGCCAAGTTAAATATTGATGATGTAGAAT
The DNA here is from genome assembly GCA_910585795.1 of uncultured Clostridia bacterium. GTDB lineage: Bacteria > Bacillota > Clostridia > UBA1381 > UBA1381 > Hominilimicola. Next base: position 2,171 of record CAJUFV010000216.1, read on the forward strand.
TATCTCCACTTATCATAAAAAGCGGATATGGTTTAGATGCCGATTTAAAAGTTAGTGTCAGCTGGCAGCAGATTGATGCAGAGAAAAGTACAGATGAGTGTCCAAGTAGTCTGGGCATAAGGGCTTGTGAGAATAGACCTACACCGCCTACGAAAGTAACGGCACGTTTAGGGTGGACTTCCAAGACCTTTGATGGACAATTTATTCAGGGAAGTATGGTAAACATGAATAGAGTGTCAAGAACGAATACAACTGCATCATTTTCTGCACCTCATAATGATGTTGTGGGTGAAAACAAGCTTTATACTGACTTATGGTTAAGCGGTACAAAGGAACAGCCACGTAGACATAAAATAGCCTTTGATATTTATGGTGGTGGTGTAGATGGGACAGAATGGTGTACCACAGTGGAAAAAGTATTTACCGTAAACGGCGATATGTATGAGGATGCAGGTACTACATCAACATAATAGAAAAGTAAATATTATTACAGAAAGAGCAGTTTTTTCTGCTCTTTTTGTTTTACATAAAAATATGCACACGAAAGAAGGTGAAGGATATAGCAATAGACCCGAAAACGCTTGCTAAAATAGCACAAGTCGTAAAACAGAAGCTTGATGAATTAGCAGACGATAGTAATGGAAATAATGCATTTATCGCCATTATAATAGCTATTGTACTTACAATAACAGTTGTTGTATTTCCCATATATGTAATATTAAATCCTCTGGAATCTTTAAGAATAGCAAGAGGTGATAGTGAAATAACAGAAGAATATTTGGGATACATAGCCGGAAAATATGAGACAGGCAGCTCAGACCCCGGCTTCATTAGCTCAGGAGCCGGTGATTATGGCGGTGTGTCATATGGCATTCCTCAGTTTCCTACAAATGGCAGCATGGCAAAAAGATTTACAAATTGGCTTGTGACACAGGATACAGAATTAGGTACTTTGTTTGAAGGTTTGAAACCGAATACACCGGAATTTAATGCTGCGTGGAAGAAAGCTGTAGAAATAAATAAAAGTAAATTTGCGTCTTATCAGATAGCGTATTCACATCAAGTTGATGTTGTACCGCTTGTAGATAAATGCCTTAGAGAACTGAATATAGATTTTAACCGTTCGAGATGTTTGCAAGAACTTATTATATCTACAGGACAGCAGTATGGCCCGGGCACGTCAGTTATAAGAGGCTCTGGGGTTTCTGCAGATATGGATGATGCGACAATAATTAGAACTATATATGCATATAAACGCAATTCTGTCGGTTCGTATTTTTCGGGTTCGAGCGGTGATATTCGAAATAGTTTACGTACGGGTAGGTTTGTTAATGAAGAGCAAGATTTATTACAGCTTGTTGGTCAACCTCCGCTAGGTATAATTGGTGAAGATGAGAGTATGGGAGCGAGTACAGGATATAATCTAGCACGCGACCCCGGATATGCTGCATTGAAACAGTTTCTACTATCATGGGCATTTAATGGAGATGATATAGTAGAAAATAAAGGAGGTGCAGGCGGTGAATTAGTAATAGGAGATGCAGATGGAATAGTAAGTGGTGCACAGGAGTTTCTTGGAGTGCCATATATATGGGGAGGAGCTTCTCCATCCGGATTTGACTGTAGTGGACTGGTTCAGTATGTGTTTAATCAAAAAGGAATACATGTTCACAGAACATCACAGGAACAATTCAGATATGACGGACAATCAGTAAGTAAAGAAGAATTAAAATCCGGTGACCTTGTATTTTTTGATACGGCTGGAAGTGGTGAAGCTACGCATGTGGGTATATATGCCGGAAATAATATAATGATACATGCTCCGCATACCGGAGATGTAGTAAAATACACAGATATTACTGGAAGTTATTATGTGTCACACTATCTTGGGGCAAAACGAATAATTAGATAAGGAGGTTAACTATTATGGAAGAGAAAAAGAAAAATGTATTTGAATTATTGATTTTTGCAGTTATTCTACTTGCAGTAATTATATATTACGGTGTAAATAAGAGTGGGAATAAAAATAGTAATAATATTGATGAAAATGTAAAAGCAGAGCAAACAATTTCCCCAGAGACTACCGGCAATACTCAAATATCGCCTAATGAAACATTGATGCCTGATATGACAGGAAATATGAGCATGCCCGAAGCTCAAACAAGTAATGGTGGAGCAATATCAGCAAAATCTAACGAATATCATAGTGAGACAGAAGAAGGAGAGTAATAAAAGTGATACAGATTTTACATTATTACTGCAAGCCGCGCAGAGCAGATATTTTAAATAACATAACATATAATTGCGGCATATCTTGTCAGATACAAACAGACTATTTAGATATAGCTGATATAGTAAAAGAATTAAATAATAAAAACCATATAGACTGTATTGCAATTGATGAGGATATGTTTGGAATTATGACAGAAGCAGAAGATATAGTTTCTAAACTAGAAGTGTTAAAGTTTGTATGTGAAGATACTCAAATTTTAATTATTGCACTTGACCGCTTTTCTGATGATGAAATTATAACTGCTATTCGTCAAAGTGAAATGGCGGACTGTATTATTACAAAAGAAATGACAGAACAATTTGACAGCATTGTAAAACAATATTTTGATGGAAAGCTAAATCAAAATTATCAGGAAACAGATGTTGATGGCATATCTAATGTCGCTGTTTCTGCGAATATCCAAGACACATTTTTGCATGATGATGGCATAGGAACTGCTGAGCTAAATGAGAATAGCACTGATGAAGCAAAAAGTGAAGAAGCTGACATTGTGCAAAAAAATATAACTGCAGCTCTTACTCCGGAAAACGATGAGCAGACAAAGGCGGATGATATCAATAAAATAAAGCCGAAACAAGAAACTGACAGTTTTATTCCTGATAGAATGATTACTGTTGGAATATGTGGATTGCAACCGCACATTGGTGTAACACATCATGCGTTAGCTATGACAAAAGCCCTATCGCAAAGATATAAGCATGTATGTTATAAGGAACACAACGAGCATGATGCATATCATATTTTACAGACTAGTAGCCTTGCCAGAGAAAAGCAAGGATATATAAATATTATGGGTGTTGATATATTCGACAAGAAGGAAACTGTTGACACTAACAAGTATAATGTTTGCATAATGGATTTTGGATATATATATGAGTGTAGAGAAGATGATTTTTTTAATACAGATATCCCGGTGATAATTGCAGGGGCTAAGGATTGGGAAATTCAAAATTTCATAGGAGCATATCAATCTGGTACACTTGACAAAGCGAATATAATTATTAATTTTTTCCCACAAAAGGAGCAAAGTGATTTTAAAAA
>CAJUFV010000217.1 GCA_910585795.1 uncultured Clostridia bacterium
AAAATTTAATGAAATTTTTTTATGAAAAAACTTGAAAAATGCCCTTAAATTGTGTATAATGGTCATGTTGTGACTTATGTGAGCATGTTTTGGCATGCAAACATTTGATACTGACAAGCGATGAGGCGGGAGGTTGCGGCTCTTTGAAGCCGGTTTTTCCGCGGAGTGAGTCCGATTCAGGAAACCGGGCGGCAGTTAAGTATTTTTGCATACTGTACCTATGATAAGACGCGGCCTGAAGGGCTGCGCGGGATACGTATGCGGTGAAAATTGACTAACTTTGCCCGAATCTATATAAGCGGTTCGGGTTTTCATTTAAGGGTGGTGCGAAACACCCGGCGGTGTGTGCAATTTTCTCTAAGCGCTGTCGTGCAGATTACAACACTATAATATTTCAAGGAGGGAAAAGTATGGCAGCAAACCAGAAAATCAGAATCAAGTTGAAGGCTTATGACCACGTCGTTCTTGACCAGAGCGCCGAAAAGATTGTTGAGATTGCAAAGAGAACAGGTGCCAAGGTATCAGGCCCTATTCCGCTTCCGACAGATAAGGAAGTAATCACAATCCTGAGAGCCGTTCATAAGTACAAGGATTCTCGTGAGCAGTTCGAAAGAAGAACTCACAAAAGATTGATTGATATAGTTGTTCCTGGCGCGAAAACTATGGAATCGCTAATCAAGATAGATTTACCGGCTGGCGTTGAAATCGACGTTATACAGAAGTAAATCACTCAAAAAAATGCAGTAGTTTCGACCGCAAGCGGTCTCGACTATGATGCAGGTCAAGTTTCCGTCGGCTTTTACGGAAACCAATAACTGATTAAGGAGGAAAAATCATGGAAAAAGCAATTTTAGGTACAAAGATTGGTATGACCCAAATCTTTGGAGAAGGCGGAGTAGTTATTCCCGTAACAGTTGTTATGGCAGGCCCATGCGTTGTTACTCAGAAGAAGACTGTTGATACAGACGGCTATGAAGCTGTACAGGTTGGCTTTGGAGATGTTAAGGAAAAGCATCTTAACAAGCCGCAGCTGGGTCACTTCAAAAAGGCAGACACTGCAAATAAAAAACATGTCAGAGAGTTCAGACTGGATGATATTTCAGGTATGAATGTGGGCGATGAAATCAAGGCTGACATTTTCGCGGCCGGAGATAAGGTGGACGTGAGCGGTATTTCAAAGGGTAAAGGCTTTGCCGGCCCGATGAAGCATGGTCTTCACAGAGGTCCTATGACTCACGGTTCCAAGAGTAAGAGAGTTTCCGGTTCAATGGGTATGTGCTCTAACCCAGGACGCGTGTTCAAGGGTAAGGTACTTCCGGGACACATGGGTGTTCAAAAAGTTACAGTCCAGAATCTTGAGGTTGTTAAAATTGACGCTGAACAGAATTTAATTCTGGTAAAGGGAGCAATCCCCGGAAGCAAGGGCGGACTTGTTACAATCAGAAACAGCGTAAAGGCATAATCAGGATTATTGGAAAGGAGGAAATATAATGGCTAAAGTGGCTTTATATAACATGGAAGGCGCAAAGACGGGCGATATGGAAGTTTCAGACGCTATCTTTGCTGCTGAAGTGAATGAAACAGTTTTGCATCAGGTAGTTGTTAACTATCTTGCGAATCAGAGACAAGGCACACAGTCCACAAAAACACGTACAGAAGTACGCGGCGGCGGAATTAAGCCTTGGAGACAGAAGGGTACAGGCCGTGCGAGACAGGGCAGTATCAGAGCGCCTCAGTGGACAGGCGGCGGCGTGGCTCTTGGTCCTAAGCCGAGAAGCTACAGATTCAGCGTTAACAAGCAGGTAAAGAGACTTGCTTTAAGAAGCGCTCTTTCAGCTAAGTATGCTGATTATAAGGTGTTCGTTATAGACGAGCTTAAGCTTGATGAAATTAAGACTGCAAAAATTGTTAATCTTTTGAAAGGGCTTGAGGTTAATACAAAAGCTCTTATCGTAACAGACCTTGCGGACGAGAATGTTTATAAGTCCGCGAGAAATATAAAGGGTGTTTCTGTAACACCGTCGGCTAAGATGGAGGGTGGCGAGCATAAGGCTGGAGCTATCAATGTGTATGATATTCTGAGTCATGATGCGCTTATTCTTTCAAAAGAAGCCGTAGCGAATATTGAGGAGGTGCTTGCATAATGAATTCATATGATATTCTTAAAAGACCAATCATCTCTGAACGCAGTATGGAAACGGTTCTTGACAGAGAGGGTAACGAAATAAAGAAGTATACCTTTGAAGTACCGAAGACTGCGAATAAGATTGAAATAAAGAAGGCTGTTGAAGAAGTATTTGGCGTTAAGGTTGCAAAGGTAAACACAATGAACGTTCTTGGCAAGGTTAAGAGAATGGGCAGAACAGAAGGCAGACGTCCTTCGTGGAAAAAGGCCGTTGTAACTCTTACAGATGACAGCAAGACGATTGAGTTTTTTGACATTTAATCGGTATAAATTATAAAGATAAGGAGAGTAAAGGATAATGGCACTTAAAAAGTATAATCCTACTTCGCCTGCCAGAAGATTTATGACAGTTTCAGACTTCGCGGAAGTTACAAAGAAGTCGCCTGAGCGTTCACTTCTTGCAAAGAAGGATAAGCACGCGGGAAGAAACTCATACGGCAGAATCACTGTTCGTCACAGAGGCGGCGGCAACAGAAGAAAGTACAGAATTATAGATTTCAAGAGAAATAAAGACGGTATTCCGGCAACAGTTATCGGCATAGAGTATGACCCGAACAGAAGCGCAAATATTGCTCTTATTCAGTATGAAGACGGTGAAAAGGCGTATATTATCGCTCCGGTTGGTCTTACAGACGGAGATGTTGTAGTATCAGGAGAAGGCGCTGATATTAAGCCGGGTAATGCTTTGTTTATAAAGGATATTCCTGTAGGTACACTGATTCATAATGTTGAATTGTATCCGGGTAAAGGCGCTCAGCTTGTAAGAAGCGCGGGTAACAGCGCTCAGCTTATGGCTAAGGAAGATAAGTACGCTCAGGTTAAGCTTCCGTCAGGTGAAGTTAGAATGGTGCGTATTGATTGTAAAGCTACAATTGGTATTGTAGGAAATCAGGAGCATTCAAACATTTCTATCGGTAAAGCCGGCAGAAAGCGTCATATGGGGTGGAGACCTACAGTGCGAGGCGTAGTCATGAACCCGAATGACCACCCGCACGGCGGTGGTGAGGGTAAATCACCAATCGGACGTCCGGCACCGGTTACTCCATGGGGTAAGCCAGCGCTTGGTCTTAAGACAAGAAAGAAGAAGAGCAGAACTGACAAGTTCATTGTAAAGAGAAGAAACTCTAAATAATTATTGATAGATTGAAAGGAGGAAGATTTAATGGGCAGATCACTTAAAAAGGGACCTTTCGTAGAAGAACGTTTAATAAAGAGAATTGATGCTATGAATGCTGCAAATGAGAAAAAGGTCGTTAAAACTTGGTCAAGAGCTTCCACAATTTTCCCTGAAATGGTTGGACACACAATTGCGGTTCATGATGGCAGAAAGCATGTTCCTGTGTTTATCAGCGAGGATATGGTAGGTCACAGACTTGGTGAATTTGCACCGACAAGAACCTATAAGGGTCACGCCGGAGCAAAGACAAGCAGATAATATCATTTAACAAAGATTTTAAGAGGGATTAAATCCCGTTACAATTATTGCAAAAGGAGGAATCCACATGGAAGCACGTGCAGTGTTAAGATATGCTCGTATTTCACCGAGAAAGGTGAAGATTGTGCTTGATTTGATAAGAAATAAGCCTGCAAACGTTGCGAAGGGTATTCTTGATAATACTCCAAAGGCAGCAAGCGAGTATTTGAAAAAGCTTCTTGCGTCAGCCGTTGCAAACGCAGAAAACAATCATGATATGGATAAGAATAAATTATACGTTGCAGAATGTTATGCAACACAGGGTCCTACTTTAAAGAGAATACAGCCGCATGCTCAGGGCAGAGCGTTTAAGATTTTAAAGAGAACCAGCCATATCACTTTAGTATTAAAGGAAATGGAAGACTAATCGAAAAGGAGGTTCACTCATGGGACAGAAAGTTAACCCGCATGGACTTAGAGTCGGTGTTATAAAAGACTGGGATTCTACATGGATTGCAGGTAAAAAGGATTTTGGAGACCAGTTGGTTGAAGATTATAATATAAGAAAGTTTATAAAAAAAGCTTGCTATGATGCAGGTATCGCAAAGATTGGCATTGAAAGAAAGCAGAATAAAGTTTTCATAACAATCCATGCAGCTAAGCCGGGTATCATTATCGGCCGTGGCGGCGCTGAGATTGACAAGCTGAAAACTCAGATAGAAAAGCTTACTTCAAAGACAGTCAATGTAAATATTATGGAGGTTAAGACTCCTGATACAAACGCGCAGCTTGTTGCGGAAAATATTGCCGCGCAGCTTGAAAGACGTATTTCATTCAGACGTGCTATGAAGCAGGTTATGGGCAGAGCAATGCGTCTTGGTGTTAAGGGTATTAAGACGTCGGTTGCAGGTCGTGTGGGCGGCGCTGAAATCGCAAGAACAGAGCAGTATCATGAGGGTACAATCCCTCTTCAGACCTTGAGAGCAGATATTGATTATGGCTTTGCGGAAGCTCATACAACATACGGTATTCTTGGTGTTAAGGTTTGGATATACAAGGGTGAGATTCTGAACGTCGCAGACGGAAGAAGAAAGGAAGCTGCCGCTCAGGCTGCTGACAACAGACGCGATAACAGAAGACGCTCTGACAGAAGACAGAAGGGAGGCAGAGCCTAATGTTATTGCCAAAGAGAGTTAAATACAGAAGAGTTATGCGCGGCAGAATGAAGGGTAAGGCAACACGCGGTAACGTTGTATCAAACGGTCAGTTTGGTTTACAGGCATTGGAGCCTGCATGGATTACTTCCAGACAAATCGAAGCGGCCCGTATCGCCATGACAAGATATACAAAGCGTGGCGGTCAGGTATGGATTAAGATTTTCCCTGATAAGCCGGTAACAAGAAAGCCTGCTGAAACTCGAATGGGTTCAGGTAAGGGCGCTCCTGAGTACTGGGTAGCAGTTGTAAAGCCTGGCAGAATTCTTTTTGAGATGGCAGGCGTAAGCGAAGAAGTGGCAAGAGAGGCTATGCGTCTTGCTATGCACAAGCTTCCTATTAAGTGTAAGTTTGTGACACGTCAAGCAGAGGATGGTGAATAAGAATGAAAGTAAATGAGCTAAGAGATTTATCAACGGCTGAATTGGAAGAAAAGCTTGCGGAGAGCAAGCAGGAGCTTTTCAACTTGAGATTTCAACACGCTATTAACCAATTGGAAAATCCAAAGAGAATTGGTGATGTAAAAAAGACTATCGCTCGTATACTGACCATCATTCATGAAAGAGAACTGCAAGGCAGTGCTATGTAACATGTTAACGCTTGTTTAAACATGTATAATTACCCGAAGTTAGGGTAATTGACGATGTTATAATTAAGAGCAGATAGAAAGTTAAGAAGTGATGTGCGGAAGGAGGCACTTATCTGTGGAAGAAAGAAACAGACGTAAGGTAAAAATCGGTAAAGTAGTAAGCAATAAAATGGATAAAACAATTGTTGTTGCTATTGAAGAAAACAGAAAGCATCCGCTTTACGGCAAGATTGTAAAGAACACCTACAAGCTTAAGGCGCATGATGAAGAAAATACATGCTCTATCGGCGATAAGGTAAAGGTTATGGAAACAAGACCTTTATCAAGAGATAAGAGATGGAGACTTGTTGAAATAGTAGAAAAGGTTAAATAATATAGCATCCCAAAGAAGGAGGAAGTTGGAATGATTCAACAACAAACACTTTTGAAGGTTGCTGACAATACGGGTGCAAAGGAAGTTATGTGTATCCGTGTAATGGGCGGCAGCAGAAAAAGATATGCAGCAGTTGGCGACGAAATCATTTGCAGTGTCAAAAAGGCAACACCGGGCGGCGTTGTGAAAAAAGGTGACGTTGTAAAGGCTGTTGTAGTCAGAACAGTTAAAGAGTCAAAACGTGCTGACGGTTCATATATCAGATTTGATGAGAACGCAGCAGTTATCGTAAGAGATGACAAAAACCCGAGAGGTACTCGTATTTTTGGCCCTGTTGCCAGAGAGCTTAGGGATAAAGAATACATGAAGATACTATCATTGGCTCCGGAAGTTCTTTAATTAAGGAGGTATTACAATGAAAAAGATGCATGTTAAAAGAGGCGATATTGTAAAGGTTATCGCCGGTAAAGATAAAGGTAAAGAGGGCAAAATCATTACAGCAATTCCCGACAGCGGCAAGGTAATTGTTGAGGGCGTGGCAGTTGCCAAAAGACATCAGAAGGCAAGAATGCAGGGACAGGAAAGCGGCATTATTCATAAGGAAATGCCGATTGATGTGTCAAATGTAATGAGAGTCTGCTCAAAGTGCGGTAAGGCTGCAAGAACTGGTGTTAAGGTTTTTGAAGACGGTTCAAAAATGAGATACTGCAAAAAGTGTAATGCAGAGCTTAACGATTAATTTTCGAGAGGAGGAAGATTCTAACAATGAGTAGAATGCAAGATAAATATAATAAAGAAGTTGCTCCGGCTCTTATGGAGAAGTTCAGCTATAAAAGCACAATGCAAATACCTAAGCTCGACAAAATCGTTATAAATATCGGTATGGGTGAAGCTAAAGACAACCCGAAGGCAATTGAGGCTGCTTGCTCGGATTTAGCTGATATAACAGGTCAGAAGCCTATTATCACAAAGGCAAAGAAGTCAGTTGCTAACTTCAAGTTGAGAGAAGGAATGAACATTGGCTGTAAGGTAACACTGAGAAGCGACAAGATGTATGAGTTCATAGACAGATTTTTCAATGTCGCACTTCCGCGTGTAAGAGATTTCAGAGGTATCAATCCTAATGGCTTCGATGGCAGAGGTAACTATTCTGTTGGTATCAAGGAACAGCTTATATTCCCTGAAATTGATTACGATAAGATTGACAAAATCAGAGGCATGGATATTAACATTGTTACTACTGCAAAGACAGATGAAGAAGCCCGAGAGCTTTTGAAGTTGATGGGCGCTCCGTTTCGTTCATAATTGACAAGGGAGGATTTAGCAATGGCAAGAAAAGCAATGGTTATAAAACAGCAGAGGAAGCCTAAGCATTCAACACAGGCATATACAAGATGTAAGATTTGCGGAAGACCGCATGCTTATCTCAGAAAATTTGGTATCTGCCGTATTTGCTTTAGGGAATTGGCTTATAAGGGTCAGATTCCAGGCGTAAGAAAAGCAAGCTGGTAAAATATAGGCTTCAAAACAGAAGCTGTAACGAGAGACAAATCATTTATGGTTTGTGTAATATAAGAAGTAAAACAACTTGCATTGGCAAGTTGCAGCAAGCAAATCATCAAGATTTGTGAAGCGTAAGGAGGTAAAATAAATGCAAATAACTGACCCAATCGCAGATTTGCTTACAAGAATAAGAAATGCAAGCTCATCAAAGCATGAGACAGTTGATGTTCCTGCTTCAAATATGAAAAAGGCAATAGTTGAGATTCTTAATGACGAAGGCTATATTAACGGCTATCAGGTAATTGAGGACGGAAAGCAGGGCGTTATCAGAATTAACCTGAAATACGGTCCTAATAAGGAAAGAGTTATCAGTGGGCTAAAAAGAGTTTCTAAGCCAGGTCTCAGATTTTATGCCGGTGTTGACGAAGTTCCAAGAGTATTAAAGGGACTGGGTATAGCAATTATATCAACATCAAAGGGCGTTATGACAGACAAAGAAGCGAGAAAGCAGCATGTTGGCGGCGAAGTATTAGCTTTTGTTTGGTAATTGCGGTTAATTTCTTCGTTATTAGAAATGAAAGTGCTGTACTGTGTATATACATTGTCGGTGTCATTTTGTTTTAAATAACGGGAAAATATATGGCAATTGAAATTTAATAAAATAACTGAAAACCTGAACGGAGCGAATCCGCACAGAGTAAATTTAAGTTAAGGAGGAAAATCCTATGTCAAGAATAGGTAAGTTACCTATCACTGTTCCTGCCGGCGTGGAGGTAAAAATCAGTGATACGAATGAAATTACAGTAAAAGGCAAGAACGGAACACTTTCAAGACAGCTTCATCCTGATATGATTATTAAGATGGCAGATGGAGTTATAACAGTGGAGCGTCCGTCAGAAAATAAAATGCATAAATCTTTGCATGGTCTTACAAGAACACTTGTAAACAACATGGTTGTTGGTGTTACTGAAGGATTTACAAAGGAGCTTGAAATCAACGGTGTTGGTTACAGAGCGGCTATGCAGGGCAAGACTCTTAATCTGAGTCTTGGTTATTCACACCCTGTATTGTACGAGGCAAAGGAAGGAGTCACTATTGAGGTTCCCGCTCCTAATAAAATCCTTGTAAAGGGCGCTAATAAAGAAGATGTTGGAGCTACCGCGGCTAAAATCAGAGAGTTCAGACAGCCTGAACCATATAAGGGTAAGGGTATCAAGTATATTGATGAACATATCAGACGTAAAGAAGGTAAAGCGGGAGCTAAGAAGAAATAATTGAAAGGAGTGTTCTTAAATGATTAAGAAGATAGATAAAAAAGCGGCAAGAATTCGTCGTCATCAGAGAGTTAGAAAGAACATCTCCGGCACGGCGGAGAGACCTCGTCTAAACGTATTTAGAAGTGCAAAGCATATATACGCTCAGATTATCGATGATGTAAAGGGCGCTACATTGGTGGCTGCTTCAAGCATGGATAAGGATTTTGAGGGCTACGGCGGCAATGTTGACGGAGCAAAGGCTGTGGGCAAGAAAATTGCTGAAAAGGCTGCTGCGGCAGGCATTAAGGAAGTAGTATTCGATAGAGGCGGATATGTATATCACGGCAGAGTTGCTGCTCTTGCAGAAGGCGCAAGAGAAGGCGGCTTGGAATTCTAATAGAAGGAGGACGAAAACAAGTGACTGAAAGATTAGACGTAGAAGCGTTAGAGCTTGAAGAAAATGTCGTAGCAATCAATCGTGTTGCTAAAACCGTTAAGGGCGGTAGAACAATGAGATTCAGTGCGCTGGTCGTTGTTGGTGACAGAAATGGTCATGTAGGCTTCGGTCAGGGTAAGGCTGCTGAAATTCCGGACGCAATCAGAAAAGGTATTGACAGCGCAAAGAAGAATGTTATCACTGTTCCTCTTGTTGGTACAACAATACCTCATGAAGTAATGGGCATTCAAGGCGCGGGCAAGGTTCTTCTTAAACCTGCCACACAGGGTACCGGCGTTATCGCAGGCGGCGCTGCGCGTGCAGTGCTTGAGCTTGCAGGTGTAAAGGATATCAGAGCAAAGAGTCTGCGTTCAAATAATAAAAGAAATGTAGTTAGTGCTACTGTACAGGGTTTGTCAGAGCTAAAGCAGATTGAAGAGGTTGCGAAGCTTCGAGGCAAGACTGTGGACCAAATCAGAGGTTAAGAGGAGGCACGCGATAAATGGCTAAGCTTAGAATTACATTAGTTAAAAGTACAATCGGCAGAAAAAAGGATCAGATTGCAACTGTCGAGGCTTTAGGACTAAAGAAAATAAGAAGTGTTGTTGAACATAATGACACACCTCAGATTAGAGGAATGATAAATAAGGTTTCTCATCTGATAACAGTTGAAGAAAACTAATAGCAAGGAGGTGCAGCAAATGAACTTAAACGAATTAAAGCCTGCTGAAGGTTCCAAGTTCGCTCCAAAAAGAGTCGGCAGAGGTATCGGAAGCGGAACAGGTAAAACTTCGGGAAAAGGTCATAAAGGACAGAACGCACGTTCAGGCGGCGGCGTAAGACCTGGCTTTGAAGGCGGTCAGATGCCACTTTACAGAAGACTTCCTAAACGTGGTTTTAAGAATATATTTGCAAAGCAGTATGTAGCTGTTAACGTTGAAGAGCTTAACAAGCTTGAGGATGGAACTGAGGTTACGGCTGAAGTATTGAAGGAAAATGGTATTATCAGCAAAACTCTTGACGGTGTTAAGGTTTTGGGCAGAGGTGAGCTTACAAAGAAGCTTACTGTAAAGGTTGCAAAGATGAGTGCTTCTGCAAAGGAAAAAATAGAAAAGGCAGGCGGAAAGGCAGAGGTGATGTAAGGTGCTTCAGACTTTAAGAAACGCATGGAAAATTCCTGACTTACGTCGTAGAATTCTATTTACATTAATGATGCTTATTGTATTCAGATTTGGCGCTCATATTCCGGTGCCGTATCTTAGCACAGAAGCGATGCAGGCTTTCCTGGGCAATGGAGGTACTGACCTGTTCAGTCTGTTTGATGTCTTTACAGGCGGCGCGTTTTCAAACGCGACAGTTATGGCAATGGGTGTTTCACCATACATTAACGCATCTATTATTGTTCAGCTTTTGACAGTTGCTATTCCGTCTCTGGAACGTCTTGCAAAGGAAGGCGTAGAGGGAAGAAAAAAGATAAACAAGATTACAAGATATTTAGGTATTGCCCTTGCGTTTGTGCAGGGAGCTGGACTGTATGTAACTCTGTATAATATGGGCAATGCAATTACAAATCCAAGCGTGCTTACATTTTTTGTAATCGTTCTTACGTTCACCGCGGGTACAGCGTTTATTATCTGGCTTGGTGAGCTTATAACTGAAAAGGGTCTTGGAAATGGTGTGTCGCTTATCATTTTTGCGGGTATCGTTTCAAGAATTCCTACAGCTGCGTATAATCTGTATCAGATGAAGCTGAGTACAGGTGTTACAGCCGGAGGACTTGTATTTCTTGCGGCAGTTGTAATCGTAGCAATTGTGGCAATCACATTTGTTGTATTTTTCTCGGATGCTGAACGCAGAATTCCTGTTCAGTACGCGAAGCGCGTTGTGGGCAGAAAGATGTATGGCGGTCAGAGTACTAATATTCCGATTAAGGTTGCGGCAGGCGGTGTTATGCCGATTATTTTTGCTTCATCAATTATGGCATTCCCAGCGACAATCGTAAGATTGGTAACAGGAGGGAATATGCCTCAGACAGGTCTTGGTTATTATATTCTTGGATGTCTGTCGGCAGGCTATGCTTCTCAATGGTGGACTAGTGTCGTTTACGCTGTGTTATATGCGCTGCTTATACTGTTCTTCACATATTTCTACTCATCAATCCAGTTCAACCCGATTGAGCTTGCAAATAATATGAAGAAGAGCGGCGGATATATTCCTGGTATCAGACCAGGTAAACCGACAAGCGATTATATAGGAAAGATTTCTTCAAGATTAAATCTTATAGGAGCATTTTTCCTTGCAGTAATTGCTATAATGCCGGTAATTGTCGGCGCTATATTCAATATCACATCTCTTCAGATTGGCGGTACGTCACTGCTGATTATGGAAGGTGTTGCTCTTGAAACAGTAAGACAAATTGAATCACAGATGACCATGCGTCATTATAAAGGTTTCCTTGAATAAAGATTACGTATTGATATATTGAAATAATCTGAGATTTAACATCATAAAGGAAGGCGGTATTTAATATGAATTTGGTATTAATGGGACCTCCGGGAGCCGGTAAGGGTACTCAGGGAGAAATTTTATCAAAGCGTCTTGGCATTAACACTATTTCAACAGGTGTTATGCTTAGAACCGCCATCAAGGAGCAGACAGAAATCGGTAAAAGTGTTGAAAAGCTTATTAATGCCGGCCAGCTTGTTCCGGATGACGTAATGGTTGAGCTTATAAAAGAAAGATTGCAAAAGCCTGATTGCGCGAATGGTTTTATCCTTGATGGATTCCCGCGCACAACAGCTCAGGCAGAAGCGTTAACTGATTCAGGCGTGAAGATAGACAAAGTACTGTCGCTTGAGGTTGATGATGAAAAGATTGTAGAACGGCTTTCATCTAGACGTGAGTGTTCAAAGTGCGGCGCTCCGTATAATGTAATCTCAAATAAGCCTGAAAATGAAGGAAAATGTGATAAATGCGGAGGAGAATTAATTCAGCGCGCTGATGATAATTTAGATACTATTAAAAATAGACTTAATATTTATCACGAGCAGACAGAGCCAATAAAGGAATACTATAAAAAGGCGGGACTTCTTGTGACTGCTAAGGGTGAAGAGCGGTTTGAGGATACTACCAGAAATGTTGCGAAGGCTTTGGGACTTGAGGTGTGATTGATGATAACTATAAAATCTGCTAATCAGGTCGAAAAAATGCGCGCGTCGGCTAAAATCACCAAAGAGGCTCTTGAACTCATTGAAAGACATATAAAGCCAGGGGTGAATACGGCGCATCTTGATAAAATTGCGTATGATTTTATTATTTCAAAAGGCGGCAAGCCTAATTTCCTCAATTATAATGGTTTTCCGGGAAGTATATGCGCGTCTGTGAATGACGAGGTGGTTCACGGGATACCAAGTAAAAAGGCTGTGCTCAAGGAAGGCGATATAATAAGCATTGACATGGGTACCGTGCTTGACGGATGGCACAGCGATGCCGCAAGAACCTTTGGAGTCGGACAGATTTCGAAAGAAGCGCAGCGGCTTATAGACGTGACTCGTCAGAGCTTTTTTGAGGGATTAAAATATCTTAAACACGGTGCCAAATTAGGTGATGTTTCGTCAGCAATTCAGAATTATGCGGAAAAGTATGGTTACGGTGTTGTGCGGGACCTTGTGGGACACGGCATAGGACAACATCTTCACGAGGAACCAAGCGTGCCGAATTTTGGCAGGGCAGGACACGGGGTAAAGCTGGCAGCAGGTATGACGCTTGCCATTGAGCCTATGATTAATGCCGGAACGTATAAAGTGGCAGTTCTTGATGATGACTGGACTGTTGTAACTAATGACGGAAGCTTATCAGCCCACTATGAAAACACTGTATTAATTACAAGAGACGATTATGAGATATTGACGTTGTAGGAGTAAGATATGGATATTGTAGAGGGTTCAGTAGTCCGTTCTATTGCAGGACGGGATAAGGGCGATTTATTTATAGTTTTGTTAAGAGAAGGCAATTTTGTATATCTTGCCAACGGAGAATTAAGAAAGGTAGACCGCCCGAAAAAGAAAAAGCTCAAGCATCTTCAGGGTACAAATTCTGTTTCCGAATTTATTCAAAACAAATTGAGTATACAGGGAAAGGTTACGAACTCTGAGGTGCGAAAAGCATTGGCGGAATTTAATTGATGTTTCTAAGGAGGATGTAGCGTGGCTAAGGAAGATGTCTTAGAATTAGAAGGCACGGTTGTTGAAAACCTGCCGAACGCAATGTTTAAAGTTGAGCTTGAAAATGGGCATCAGGTGTTGGCGCATATTTCAGGCAAGCTGAGAATGAATTTCATAAAGATTTTGCCGGGGGATAAGGTAACTCTTGAAATGAGTCCTTATGATTTGACAAGAGGCAGAATTACATGGAGAAGTAAATAGTTTGGTTCACTGTTCGGTGTATTCCGAGTTTTAGCCGGACAATAATCAGAAGGAGGTAATTGGAATGAAAGTACGTCCGTCAGTAAAACCGATTTGCGAAAAATGCAAAATCATAAAGAGAAAAGGCAAAGTAATGGTTATATGTGAAAATCCTAAACATAAGCAGAAGCAGGGTTAAGCAAATCCATCTTTGGAATATTTTGCGATGTTTTCCGGATTAGCGTACAGGAGTGCGCGGTATTCGAAAAGAAATTGCGTACTGCACACAAAATTGAATTGCTTAGCGCATCATATTTCAGTGCAGTATATAAATTAAAATTTGTTTATGACTTGTTTAAACGTAGCTGACTGGAGCGGTATAAAAACGCGCAAGAGGCTTGAACAGGTTTTAATACAGCACTATAAAAATTTTTTGATGATATCTTTTAATGGAGGTGTAGAAAAGTATGGCAAGAATAGCAGGTGTTGACTTACCAAGAGAAAAGAGAGTAGAAGTTGGTCTTACCTATATATACGGCATTGGACTAAAGAGTTCTCAGAAAATCCTTTCTCAAACAGGTATTAATCCTGATACTAGAGTAAAGGATTTAACAGAAGCAGACGTTAGTAAGCTGAGAGAAGTTATTGACGCTCAGTACACTGTTGAGGGTGACCTTAGACGTCAGATTGCTCTTGATATTAAGAGACTTATGGAAATCGGATGCTACAGAGGTATCCGTCACAGAAAAGGTCTTCCAGTAAGAGGACAGAACACTAAAAACAATGCAAGAACCCGCAAGGGACCTGCAAGAACAATTGCAGGTAAGAAGAAATAAAGGAGGGACTAAGCTAAATGGCAAAGGTAGCAAAGAAAACTACGCGTACACGTCGTCGCGATAGAAAGAATATTGAAAAAGGCGCGGCTCATATCCGCTCAACCTTCAATAATACAATAGTTACAATTACAGATACAGCCGGAAACGCTATATCTTGGGCAAGTGCCGGTGGTTTAGGCTTCCGCGGCTCAAGAAAGAGTACACCGTATGCTGCTCAGTCAGCAGCTGAAACAGCAGCTAAGGCAGCTATGGAACATGGTATGAAAACAGTGGAGGTCTACGTAAAGGGCCCTGGCGCCGGACGTGAAGCCGCAATCAGAGCTTTGCAGGCAACAGGTCTTGATGTTACTATGATTAAGGACGTAACACCTATTCCTCATAACGGATGCAGACCGCCTAAGAGAAGAAGAGTCTGATTTGTATATTATTGTAAAGGAGGAAAAAACAGAATGGCACTTAATAAACAACCCGTGCTGAAGAGATGCAGAACGTTAGGTATCAATCCGGCAACTATGGGTATAGATAAGTCATCTAACAAGAACCCTAAGCAGGGCAGAAAAAAGCAGTCTGAATACGGCTTGCAGCTTAATGAAAAACAGAAGGTTAAGTTTATATACGGCGTACTTGAGAAACAGTTCAGAAAGTACTATGTAATGGCTACAAAGAGACAGGGTATCACAGGTGAGATGCTTCTTCAGATTCTTGAGTCAAGACTTGATAATGTTGTGTTCAGATTAGGCTTAGCTAATACAAGACGCGAGGCAAGACAGATTGTTAATCATGGTCATATTACAGTAAACGGTCATAAGGTAGATATTCCGTCATACCTTGTAAAACCGGGCGATGTAGTAGCAGTAAGAGAAAAGAGCAGGAACTCTGTTAGAATCAAAGAAATCATTGAAACAAATGCGAATAGGGTTATTCCTAAGTGGCTTTCAATGGACAAGAACACACTTACAGGTAAGGTTCTTGCATTGGCTACAAGAGAGGACATCGACTACGAAGTTGAGGAACATCTTATCGTCGAGCTTTATTCTAAATAATTACATGTTACCCTCGGTAAGTGGATATATATACATGTTTTTAAGAGAAATTGCGAAGCGTACGCTTTGCTTCGCAATTGTCTCAGATTATAAAGGAGGGTTCTGAAATGATAGAAATGGAAAAGCCTAATATAGAATGCGTGGAAATGAGCGAAGACGGAAGATATGGTAAATTTGTCGTATCGCCGCTTGAGCGTGGTTATGGAACTACACTTGGAAATTCACTGCGCAGAATTTTACTTTCATCATTACCTGGAGCGGCTGCTACTTCGATTAAGATTGAAGGTGTGCAGCATGAATTCTCAACTATGCCCGGAGTAAAGGAAGATGTTACAGAGCTTATTCTGAACATCAAGAAGCTTGCCCTGAAAATTCACGGCGACCTTCCAAAGACTGTTTACATTGAGGCAAAGGGCGCTCAGGAAATAACAGCAAATGACATTAAGCGTGATGATGATGTTGAGATATTTAATCCTGACCTTCATATCGCAACGCTGAATGATGACGCTAATCTTTATATTGAGATTACATTATCAACAGGCAGAGGTTATGTGAGTGCTGAAAAGAACAAGCAGGCTATGCAGCCCGTGATTGGTGTAATCCCCGTAGACTCTATCTATACTCCTGTAACAAAGGTTAATTATACAGTAGAAAATACTCATGTTGGTCAGTATACGGACAGAGAAGAATTGGCAGTTGAGCTTTGGACAAATGGTACGATAAAGCCTGATGAGGCTGTGTCTTTGGCTGCTAAGATAATGAATGACCTGCTTTCATTGTTCGTAGACCTTTCGGATGACGCGAAAAATACTGAAATCATTGTTGAAAAGGAAGAAAACAAGAAGGAAAAAGTCCTTGAAATGACTATAGAAGAGCTTGATTTGTCAGTTCGTTCATATAATTGTTTAAAGCGTGCAGGTATCAATACGGTTGAGGACCTTACAAACAAGTCTGAGGAGGATATGATGAAGGTCAGAAACCTTGGCAGAAAGTCGCTTGAAGAAGTCATAAACAAATTAAATGGTTTAGGTCTTTACCTTAAAAAAGAAGAAGATTAATAGGAGGTAACGGTTATGCCGGGAACAAGAAAGTTAAATCGCCCAACAGACCAGAGAAAAGCTATGCTTCGTAATCTTGTAACAAGCTTTTTGGAAACGGGTAGAATTGAAACTACTTTGACAAGAGCAAAAGAAACTCAGAGTATGGCTGAGAAAATGATTACTCTTGGCAAGGCAAATACACTACATTCTCGTCGTCAGGCATTGGAGTTTATCACAAAAGAAGACGTTGTAACAAAGGTTTTCGCAGAGATTGCTCCTAAATATGCAGATAAAAACGGCGGTTATACAAGAATTATGCAGTTAGGTCCGCGCCGCGGTGACAGCGCTCCTATGGCGATTCTTGAGCTTGTAGATTAATTTAAAAATAAAAAACCG
>CAJUFV010000218.1 GCA_910585795.1 uncultured Clostridia bacterium
ATAAATACAATAAAAAGTGATTTTACGTAAAAATCATAAACAAATGTCAAATTATGAAAGGAAAATACATATGATTAATATTGAACAGGCAAGAAAACAATTCGACCTCTTTATTGAGGAAAAAAATTTCAATTTATCCGATGATGAAGTTGTAAGAAAGGCCCTTGAGCTTGAAAAAAACATAAAAAAATCACAGGTTATATAAACCTGTGATTTTTTTATATTAGTTATAATCATAATAACTATAACTGAAATTATCAAAATAATATTCATCCGCATTATTCACACTTCCGTTTTGAATATTCTGAGCAACCTGCCACTTAAATATCAAACCATTTGACGCATCAAAAGCTGTTGCTGTCGTTGTTGTTATAAGAGGAGATGTACGTCCTGTATCACTTTGATTATAAATATTTATAGTTTCTGTTCCTTTATCATATGATAGCACAAAGGTATACCATGAATTAAATTTAAATCCGTTACTACTGTTAAAATCCTTAGTAGTTGTTCCATTAGGTACTTTAAATCTCGGTGTATATACATGAGTTTCCATTTTTAACAATTCGTTTCCATTTCCGTTTTGTAAATACACATATCCTTTAAACGCCGCTGATACTATATTGAAATCAAACGATACTTCAAAATCATCTCCCAAACTCGAAGAAACGATTGGATACTCAAGAAAGACATTCGCATCATTTACAGTTCCCGCAGTTTTAGTATACTTAACTGTTCCATTTTCATGCGCAATACTGTAGCCCGGCTTATTTGTAATTTTAAATCCACTTAATCCACTGTCAAACGTCTGTGTATTCTGTATCAGCGTTTTAGCGCGATATGTGAGATTATAACCACGCCATGGTTTTCCCCCCAGCTTAATGACAACCTTATATGGTACTGTCATATCAAAATCGGTTGACGCGGTAAGTTTTCCATCATTACTTAAAGTCAATCCTGCGGGAGAAACAATCTGACCATTCACATCCTGAAGCTCATATGATACATCGCCCATCATAGCACTCGCGTTAAAATCAACTCCTTCCACATCAGATATATGAGAGGCTGTTGTCGTAAATGAGACTGTACCAGGCACATCAATCCTTCTGCTCTCTTCCTTATACTGTATATTACCTCCTACTGTATAAGCCTTGAAATTGCGCACTCCCATTGTACCGCTGCCACTGCCATCTCCTCTTCCAAACACTACCTTATTTATAGGCTTCGTTCCAAGTCCGCTGTCTATAATCTGTTCCCTTACATAAACTGTTCCATTATCTTTGCTCGCATATGTAACACTAATATTATTTTCATTACAAACCATAATAAAATGCGTCCACTTATTTTTATATACAGAACTGTACTGATAATCCTTGCCTGACGCTGTAGTTGTTATGTATGCCTCTTTCATAGTCTTAGCAGGAGCCCACTGGGTTCCGTCTCTATTTCTTCTCCAGCCTGCACCCAGTCCTCTTGTGCTTCCTGAATAAGGTATAATACCGAACACATCGCCTCCGTTAATTATATCCTTCATCATCACATCAAATTCCATAACAATACTATTTGATGTATTATTAAAGCTTACTGTCAGCGGATTGGAGCCATTATCAGTAAATTCCGTATATTTTATGCCTGTTTCATCAACTGCGAATTCAGAATTTGAAACCTGCCATCCGTTTCCTTTCTTAGTTCCATCCTCACATATATGTATATTGGCAATCTCTGTATCAAGATTCGCCACAGGCACACGTTTAATTTTATACACTAAATTGATATATGTATCCGCGCTTTCCGCAACAGTAACACTTTGAGTAGATGATTTATCAGGGTCATACTCAAATACTATCGTCTGTCCAACATAGTTTTCGTAGCCAGGCGCAATTTCCTCCGCATCTGTCGGGAATGTATATTCTGTATCTGTTTTTGCATTTTCATCTACTGTATATAAAGTATTTTCCTTTGCCTCTGTTACTTTATCCTCACTAAGCAAAACATCTCCAAACACTCGTCTGATATAAACATTTCTCATCTCACCATCTAAAAGCTGTACACTTTCATTTACATTAACTGAAGCGTCAATAATTCCTGTTTTACTCTTATATTCACCCTTAGTAACTGTATAGCTGTAGCTTCCGCTGTTCAGCTTAATCATGGCTTTTCCTTCACTATCTGTCGTAAGTTTCTTGCCGTCTATAGCTACAGTCGCTTCCGGAAGCGCGTTTCCTCCGCTGTCCTTTACTTCAATTGTAATCAGGCTTCTATCCACATTATACGCTATTTTATTAACTGTAAGATTGTCTATTGAACCGCTCAGAGAAATTTTATCAAACATGCCGTTTATACCTGAAAACGGTACCGCATAAATTGTTTTT
This sequence comes from uncultured Clostridia bacterium, assembly GCA_910585795.1. Lineage (GTDB taxonomy): Bacteria > Bacillota > Clostridia > UBA1381 > UBA1381 > Hominilimicola. The sequence continues at coordinate 2,370 of CAJUFV010000218.1, forward strand.
ACACTTCCTCCGTTTGTATAATCCATCATCGAAATATCTGCAGTTTTTGATGCAGTATCTATTGTTATTTCAGTATGATACCATCCATTTGATGTAAGTGAGCCGTGAAGTGTTTTTGACGGATTTTTACCTGAAGTATACTGCACTGCTCCAGTACTTGTTTTGGAAAGAGCTATCATATCTTCACCGTTTTCATTTTGAAGCCTTACTGAGTTTCCCGGTTTCCAGTCAAATGCCACTACAGCAGTTGCGTTTCCTCCAACCTCAACTTTTTTTCCTGTTATCTCACTATTCTGCGCGTCTACAACATCACTTATAACAGGACTCATTCCATCTAGACTACTCCATATAAACCCTTTAACCTTATTTCCTCCTGTAACCTCCGCGAAAATATCGCCTGTCTCACCTGCTTTAATGGTCTTCTCTGTACTCTTTAGTTCAACAAGCGCGTCATTTTCATCATATGCCGCAGCAATCACTGTTGCTGTAAAATCTGTGCCAGTTATATTTGAAATATCCGCTGTAACTGTGTTACCATCAAGCTTAAAGGATGTTATTTCTGTATATTCCTTTTCACTGTCCGATATTTGATAATCCAAATCAAGCTTGTTTGTAGCTGTATTCGAGGCTCTGTACACCTTATTATACGGTTTCGCCTCTGTTACTACGCTTCCCCCTGTAAATCCAGCAGCTCCGCTATTAAAACTGCCGGAATTATATAATTCCTTAATGGTAAAATCAGGAGTCAGTGTTTCTTTTGTGAGTTCTGTTGAATACTTAATTGTATCAAAACCCGTTTTAGGAGCTAAATAATTCTTACCGGCTGCTAAAGAATCCTTACCAACATAAAACTTAGGATGCGGAGGCTGATTATAACCTACATTTTGCCATGCTACTGCGCATCGGTACTGAGTATCGTGCATAAGTGTCGGTATTTTGTATTCCGTAGGTGTTGTCGTCATGAATATTCTCAATGCTCTGTCGTCTGATGTCGGAAATATTACTTCCTCACGCCAATCTCCAAACAAATCTGCTGACAAAGAAGGATTTGCTTTTGACGAATTATTATGATGAACATCACGAAAACTTACAAGAGGCTTACTACTTCCAGTTCTATAGTCTACAATTCTTGTATAATTCATAAGTTCTCTTTCAAGCTCACCATCCCACCAAATAAGGAAATTCTGGTCATACGCGGCAGGCTTGCCTGATACTGCACCATTAAAATCATATAAATTACCATTAGCGACAGATGAAAATTCAGCGGTAGAATTAACACTATCATCAAAATTACCCATTATACCGCGTCCGCAGTCACCTGACGCACCTACACTCTGTAATATTTCACCGGTATCTCCCTTACGAAGCTCAGCTCCATATTGTTTGTAATAGGTTGATTCCTCATGTACCTGAAAAATTTCCTGCTTGCCGTCGTTGTTAAAATCAGAGACGTGCAGCGCGTCACCATGACCATGACCCGTAGAATGAAGCATTGAGCCATCGTTATCAACAGCCGCGCTTCCAAATATAATTTCATCTTTACCATCGTTATCTAAATCTGATACAGACAACTGATGATTACCCTGTCTGTACAAAGTAGATGTATCACTCTTATCATCACGAGTCCACAACTGTTCAAAATCCGTTCCATTCCAGTTATACGCTCCCATAGCAGCTCTCTCATAATAGCCTCGGCACATTATAAGACTTGGATGCACACTATCCAAGTATGCAACTCCCGCAAGATAACGCTCACTTCGTCCACCGTATGAGTCTCCCCATGATTTAACCGAACCGCGCTGAAACGGATAATTAATTGTCTGCATAGCCACACCTGTTTTACCATCGAACATAGTCAGCCAGTCAGGGCCTTTTATTATATGACCGTTCTTACTTCCACCCTGTCGCAAATCATCAGTATCTTTATAAACAGTATGCGTACCAGAATCCTCAAAAGTAATATTCTTTGCTACTCCGTCCCGACTAACATACTGACCTGTAGAATCCTTTGAACCAGGAGCAGTCCTAAGAGCCATTTCAGCCTTGCCATCACCATCAAAATCATATACAATAAACTGTGTATAATGCGCGCCTGCACGAATATTTACACCCAAATCAATACGCCATAGCATTGTGCCATTCTGTTTATAACAATCTATAAGCACATTACCTGTATAACCCGAGTCACTATTGTCATGCGAGTTGGATGGGTCCCATTTAACTATATACTCATATTCACCATCACCGTCCACATCACCAACAGACACATCATTTGCGGAATATGAAAAATCGCCCGCCTTATCCACTTTTTCTTTTAGCTTCGAATCATTTACAACATTATTATTAAGTATATCTGCTTTTGTAGGTCTTTGCAGAGGAACATCTATATAATCATTCAAAAAAACTTCCGTATCCTCACCATCCTCAAAGCTCTTGCCTGACGGCACCACTCTATATGTATTATAGGAAAATCCCTCATCATCAAGGTAATTTGTCGCGTCAATCGCTTCCTGAATACATATACCATCACGGTAAATATCAAATGTTTGAGTCATGGGTTCATCTCCAAACAAACGCCAGCTAAGATATACCCCGTTATTCATTTTAACTGCTGTTGTACCGCGGGTCAAAGGTTCAACAATTCTTGCGTCCGCTGCCGCGCTAGCTGTCGTTACGGCAAGTCCGCAAAACGCGGAAAGCGTAATTGACACACCTAACACAGCACTTATAATTCTTTTGTTCATCTCTCTCCCTCTCTCTCAAATATTATATATAA
>CAJUFV010000219.1 GCA_910585795.1 uncultured Clostridia bacterium
ATGATTATTAATTAAAATTTCAAGCTTTAAAAAATTTGTATCTACAAATTGTTGGACTAAGTTTATAGCATCTATAGTGTGGTTATATGAATCATTATACTCCCCCATGACAAGTTCATTACTTGAATGATTCAATAGCGATATATAATAAGACGTAATATTAAATCGATTTTTGGGGGAGAAATATTGTAATGCTTTTTTTGTATAATGATACGCAATCTCTATTTTGGAATATACATTAGACTTTAGAAAAAGATGATATTTTCTGTCTTTCATTACATTATCTGTTAAACTTTTCGCGTCTAATAGGCGTTGAATACAATTTAATCTATTCTTGCCACTCGGTTGTATATCCATTTCATATTCATAATCTAACAGTAAAAAAGCTACTCTTAACCACATTTCGGAATGCAATTCTCGAAACTCTGAATAGTCCCATTTTTTCAAACGTTCTATTCCATATTCAAATTCACTAATTGTATATTTTTCATTAGTACAAATTAGGGCATAGAGATAATCTATTTCAAAAATAAATTCAAGAACATCCGTATCAATTTCTATTAACATAACATTTGCTTGGTTAAACTCACCTTCGAAATAATATCTATAAGCAATACACATTTTTTTATAAAAACTATAATAGGAATGTCCTTTTACATTTTTATACAACTCATTTTGGACAACCATTTCTCTGCCATTTTCTCTTAAATAACGTAATAAATGAATAATATATAACTTAACTGCATTATTAAGATCTTCCGCAGATAATAGATTATAAGCCCTCGTCTCGTACAACGCTGGAGTTATTAATTTTAGACTTTCTTCAAGTTTTAGGTGATATTTCTTTCTATACTTACCCAAACTGTCATAGAAGCACTTATATATGCTATCCTTTGTAAAAGTAATATCATATGTATTATCTTTTAGCATTTTCATCTCAAATGTCTCCGATAATGTAGACTCATAATCTGATATTTCCGATTGAGAAAAGTGCTTTAATAGTTCTCGCTTAAATCTATATCCTATAACAGATGACATTTTTAACAATTTGATTATCTGTTTATAATTAACCGTGTTTTTTCTGATACGTTGACAAACAATATCATAAATAGTAGCATCATTAATATCATCTTTGTTAAGATCAAGTATGCTACAGCACTCTATTATTAATTCCAAATTTCCACCAGTAAGAACATACAAGAATTCTTCTGTAAATTCATCAAGTACAAATTGGGGGGTTAACTCGTATATAATGTTATGAATATCCTGTTTATCAATATTCTTTAATGAATAATATGTACCTTGATCTGGATAGAGTTTTATGTTTTTATTTGTATTAGTAACAACATATGTAATATTATTAAAAGATTGTCTATTGATTTGATGTGCAAGAAGAAAGTTAAGTAATCGAAGCGAACACGAATCCCATTTATCAATATCTTCACAAATAAATAGAGCATTAGCGCCTTCAATAAAAGTTTCTATGATTTTTAATATATATTTTTCTTGATCCGAAAAAATGCTAAATGAATTATAGTCTTTAATTGTTATTTCTTTATTGTTAAATACTGCTGTAAGTATAGATGAAATTGTATTTCCGAATAAGGGAATATCCTTACTGCTTTCTTTTATAATATTATTTATAACATCGGGAGTATATCTATTATATTCCATAAAAGCATCAAAAAAAGGGGCTAACTCTTCATGATAATTGTTTTGAGAAGCTCTTAAAGTAAAGCAGATAGGAGAAATGCTATTACTCCATTCATTTTCTATATATTTACACAAAGTAGTTTTACCCATTCCGCTATCTGATTCAATAATGTGTGTCATACAATTTGAATTAGAATCCAGTATTTGATTGGCGATATTTAATTGTCCAGTATATTCTGCTATTTTCTTATTCATATTAATACCTTTAATTACTCACGGCAATAATTACTATATAAAGCAAAGATAATTCCGTATTATCCTTTGTTTTATACGACAACTATTTTACCCTATTGATTTGTACAACCTTTTCTTGTATAATTAAAATATACAAATACAAGACGGAGGGGATAGGATATGGAAAAATCATATATCGCAGTGGATTTGAAGTCATTTTATTCGTCCGTTGAGTGTGTAGAGAGAGGACTTGACCCGCTCACGACCAATCTTGTAGTTGCTGACGAGAGCAGAACGGAGAAAACAATTTGTCTCGCGGTATCTCCGTCGCTAAAGTCATACGGAATATCTGGGCGAGCAAGGTTATTTGAGGTGATTCAAAAAGTTAAGGAAGCGAATGCCGAGCGCTTAAAGTATGCCAATGGACATACTTTTGTTGGTTCATCTCATAATGATACAGAGCTTAGTCAAAACTCAAATCTTGAAATTTCATATATTGTTGCTCCTCCGAGAATGGCAAAATATATAGAGTACAGTACAAGAATATATAATATTTATTTAAAATACATTGCGCCGGAGGATATTCACATCTATTCAATTGACGAGGTATTTATTGATGTTACGGGTTATTTAAATACATATAAGATGACTGCCAGAGAGCTTGCAATGAAACTTATACAGGAAGTGCTTGAAACAACAGGTATTACGGCAACCGCAGGTATAGGGACAAATCTATATCTTGCCAAGATTGCAATGGATATTGTGGCAAAGCACGTTGAGCCTGACGGGAACGGAGTGCGGATTGCTCAGTTGGATGAAATGTCGTACCGAAGGCTGTTATGGACTCATAAACCGCTCACTGATTTTTGGCGTGTAGGCAGGGGATATTCAAAGAAATTAGAGAAAATCGGTTTAATGACAATGGGTGATATTGCCCGCTGTTCGATAGGTAAAAAGTCCGATTATTATAACGAGGATTTACTGTATAAGATGTTCGGGATTAACGCGGAGCTTCTCATAGACCACGCATGGGGCTATGAACCTTGTACTATGGCGGACATAAAAGCATATAAGCCGAGTAATAACAGTATTGGCTCAGGACAGGTGTTGCATTGCCCGTATGATTTTAATAAGGCAAAGCTTATTGTTCGGGAAATGGCAGATTTGCTTGCTCTTGACTTGGTGGATAAAGGGCTTGTGACAGACCAGATTGTTTTAACGGTAGGATATGATATAGAAAATTTGAATACTTCTGATAAAAGAAAAGCATACAAAGGTGAGGTTACTACTGATTATTACGGAAGAAAAGTCCCGAAGCATGCACACGGTACAATAAATCTGGAGCGGAAAACATCATCAACAAAGGATATAGTAAAGGCTGCCGTGGAGCTGTACGACAGAATAGTTAATAAGGATATGCTTATCAGACGTGCATATATTGTAGCAAATCACGTTATTGATGAAAAGAACATAACAAAGCCTGTTTTTGAACAGCTTGATTTATTTACAGATTACGAAACTGTTCAAAAACAGAGGGCAGCAGATGAAAAAGAGCGTCAGGATGAGAAGAACGTACAGAAAACCATTCTTGATATAAAAAAGAAATACGGTAAAAATGCTATTATAAAGGGAATGAACCTTGCAGACGGCGCTACTACGATTGAGCGCAACGGGCAGATTGGAGGTCATAAGTCTTGAATACAGATAACCAGTCCAATAAATATGATGATATTATAAATCTGCCGCATCATCAGTCTACAACTCATTCGCATATGTCGATGATTGACCGTGCGGCGCAGTTTTCGCCGTTCGCAGCGCTTCCGTGCTATGGAGATGCAGTGAAAGAAACAGCGCGGATTACGGATGCTAAAATAGAATTGGACGAAAGCGAAAAGGCTTTAATAAATGAAAAATTGCTTATGATTTCTGAACATTTGGATAATAAGCCATTGGTATCAATAACATATTTTAAGCCTGATACGAAAAAAACGGGCGGCGAATACCTGACAATTACAGGAACGGTAAAAAAGCTTGATATATATAATAATCAGATAAAAATGACAGACGGAGCGATAGTAAAATTTGATGATATTATCGGAGTGGAAAGTGATTTGTTTACAAGTTTATTATAGACTTGATATATTTCTGAGTTGGCTGATAAATATAAATTAAAAAAAAACAAAAAACGTGATATGGCTTAATGTATTCATCATTGATGCAGCCGTATCACGGTTATTTAATTAATTTTTTTAGGGTGCGAATATTATCCTTTAACAATTCCAGCTGTGTTTCATTCATACAGCGTATATCATTTAATATTTCCTGTATAGTATTTTCATTGGGGTTTTCGTCCAATTCAGCGGCTAAACTATCAATAGAAATATTCAAGGCTTTTGCAATGGCGGCAATAGTATTAAGATTTACACTGTGATATCCGCATTCAATTCGTGACAGGTGTTTTTGATTAGTACCGACCATCTCTGCTAATTCTGCTTGCGTTAAGTGCTGTAATTCACGATATTTCTTTATTCTGCTGCCCAC
>CAJUFV010000220.1 GCA_910585795.1 uncultured Clostridia bacterium
GCTCTGGCGTTCATTTGACTGCCAGCAGAGAAAAACCCTTGAGCGGCCACCGCTTTTAGTATTCAGATTAAAAGCTACATCCAAAGCTGCGCCCATATCCTGACCTATTGTATCCGGTACTTTATCCTGCAAAGCGCTGAACGAAACATGAATATACTTTTCATCGCCTGACATAGCTGTTTGATCCGTCATATTTATTTTGTGATGTACACCGCCGTTTCCGCTAACATCACGATTTAATCTGGTACCCTTATCTTCCGTCAAGACGTTACCATTATTGTCTTTTCCATACTCATACTTAAATGTTTCCTTGAGATGAAGCGATTTATCTGCGGCGTCCCTTCCTGATGTTCCCGAATTCAGCGTATATTCTGACGTAAGATATTGTTCATCATTTAAAAAGCTCGCATTTGTTTCTTTGGTGAACAATCCGTCTGTGGTTTCTTTATTATCAAAATTCTCTGAATAGATAACCCTTGTTTCAGCAGTATTTTGCTCCTCTGCCAATACTGTAAAATTCATCATTGTACTTAGCAAGGAAACAGACAATATTGCTGAAATTAATTTAATTTTCATTTTCTTCACCCTTTCTATAATTAACTTCTATTTTATTAAACAGAATACGTGTTTTCAGACGTAAAGCGTCTGAAAACACGCAATTCTTTCACGTCTACATTGTAAGCTGTTATTCGCTTGCTCTGTCAACACCCGACTGAACAATTTCAATGTATTTTTGATACTGCAGTCCGTCAAGCTCCTTTAAGAATGTATCGTATTCACTTAGACTTCTTTGACCTAAAACAAATTTAGCACATTCCTGAGTTATATGCTGCTTTATATCTGACAGGATAAACGACTGCTCTTCCAATTCCTCCAAAGTGTTCATTCTATAAGGCAAACGTCCTTCAAATTCCTTACCGTAGTATGCTGAAAGAGCATCACCTTTAAACTTTTCTCCGTCATACGGCTGACCATTCCATGCCATACCGTCAGATATGCTTAAAGGTCTGAAGTACGGATTTTTTTCTTCCCAGTTAGAATTTTGAACTGAACCATAAGTAAGCATTGATACAATACGCGGTTTTGCGCCTATACTTTCAAATACGCAGCGGTCTTCTTCGGTTGCGTATCTCCAATCGGTTCCCTCTACACCGAATCTTGAGAATAGAGTAGCCTCCTCTGAAAGCATAAAGTCCATCAATCTGAATGCAGCAAGCTTATTTTTACAGTATTTCGTCATAATTCCGTTAGTTACTACTTCATAATCGGTCTTTAATGCATAAGCAACGCCATCAGGTCCTTCAAGCGGCGGGAGTGCGACATAGTCAAGCATTCTTTCAGGTGAATTTACGAAATAAGAGTCAATATCAGACGCCACTATACAACCAAGTATTTCATCCTCACCGGAACACTGCATTTTTAGAGCCGCTGTATCCTGTGTAAAGGCATTTTCATCATATAAACCGTCTTCATATAAGCTGTTAATATACTCAAGCGCATTTTTAAATTCATCTGTATAGAGGATACTCGAAACTTTGTTATCTTTATCAACAATCAGTTGTGTTGCAAAATCATCATAAATAAACGAGTTTACAAGGAAACGCCACGGAACTGCGTTCCAACCGCCAACACAACCCGTTATGCCAACCTCGTCCTTTTTGCCGTTTCCGTTAGGGTCCTCATTTACAAATTTTTGCATTACATTTTTAAATTCCTCGGTTGTCTTGGGAACTTCCAAATTAAACTTGTCAAGCCATTTCTTGTTTATAAATGCCTTACCGTTATACAGATTGCCTGTCTGCTCCGCCAATCCGGGCATGAAATATCTGCCACCGTCCTCCATAGTAAGTCTCTTTTCAATATTTTCAACAACAGTATTTGACAAACAATCATTTAAGTAGTAACCGTAATTATCCATGTACTCGCCCAAATCAACAATAGCGCCGGTACCATTCTTTCCGTATTTAACAAGCACATCCGGAGCAAATCTTACACCGAAAATTAAATCGGGAAGCTCATCATCTGCAGCAAGCTGTATTTTGAGCTTTTGATCCGGATTAACTATCTCTACAAATTCCAAATCTATGCCGGTCTTTTCTTCAAGGAATTTTGTATACGCATTTGTTTCGTAATCAATAATGTTGTTACTTGAAGGAACACCAACCGTTAATGTAATTCTATCTTTTACGATAGGTAATTCTCCCGGTGCGGTAACGTTTGGATCTTCAACAAGCACCTCTGCGCTGTTTTTTCCACCCTTGCCTGCGCATCCGCTGAACAACATTGTTGCTGCCAGCGCAACAAGAAGCGCACTTTTCCATTTTCTTTTCATAACTTTTCCTCCTTAAATAATAATAAATATGTAGTTTTATGATATACACGCTTTATTTGCTCCCGCAACGTCCGAAAAGCGCATACACTTTTTTTAATAATATTATAAAAAATATTCAACAACAATTCAATCGCACAAATCCGTTTTTTTGTAATGTATTTTGTTCATTATACGATAATTATATTACATAGCATATGTCCGTGCCATATAGCTTGTCAAACAAAACGTAAAAAAGACGTTCCTTTTATAGAACGTCCCATACATGCCTGTACTATTTAATTGAATGAAGATTGTTATATGGGTTTTTGCCATACTCCTTGACATATCTTTTATAAAAGTTGGAATAGCTGTCAAATCCCGCTTCCATACTCGCATCAATAAGGCTTTTTCCTGATAAATATAACTCATTGGCAAGAATCAATCTTTTTCGTATTATATAGTTATTAATCGTGTATCCCGTCCGCTGCTTAAACATTCTACACATATAATACTTGCTTATATAAAATTTATCTGCTA
>CAJUFV010000221.1 GCA_910585795.1 uncultured Clostridia bacterium
TACTTTTATTTGAGACAACAAGATGTAAACATTCTTTTCTAGGATACGGCTTCTTTCCATCGGTTAATCCTATAAATTGGTGACAATACTTTTTTGCATATTAAAAAATATAGTTAATACAATTCGAATTGAAAAACGCACTCTTAAAGCACATCACACTACAATATTCCAAGATATCAAAGGAGATTACAGAATATTTGTCTGGGATAGTATAGATAAAATGCATTCTTAGCTCAACAGCAGATATATAAAAAAGCGTATTATAGATACGCTTTTTTATATATTCTTATTAATCAAGTACTTTAACACTTTTTATATCACCAGAGGTTTTTACATATTTTGAGTACAGCTCCACATTTCTTCCGACAGAAAGCTCTGTGCTGTCAGATAAAATATAATTATCCTCAGATTCTTTTCCGGTTGCTCTTATAGTCACAAAACAAGTATATCTTCCTGGAGTCTCAGGATTTTTCACCTCTCCTGCCGCAGTAATTGACTGCTGTGTAGCATTTTCCACCTGCACATCTACTATTTCCCCTAAATCCTTCTCCGACTTTTTATCAGTAACCCTGCCCATCTTTTTAAGAGCTGTTACCGTATAGTCTCTTACATTCTCAACACTCAGAACATATTCAAACTGTTTATCTGATTTTACTGCTGTCGTTATTTTACTTCCGTATCTTGCGGCAACTCCAACAATCACCACAATAATAAGAAGTATAACAAGAATATCTATAATGCTTACTTTTCCTTTAATTTTCCCATTCTTATCCATCACAACACTCCTCCTTAATCATTAATTTCTATAACATATCCGTTTGAAGCGTATCCCTTGCCGCGTACAGGAATATCAGCTCCCACCTTTACCGCTGTTCCGCCGGCCTTCAGCGCAAGGTCTGAAATTTCCACCTCCGCTTCGATTGTCACATATACATCATACTTTCCTTCTATTACTTTATTGGCATATGTTCCGTCAATACTGTTATATGCAAGAGTCATAGCAGGCTCAGCCGATACCGCCTTTACAACTCCCCCGTCCTTTTCCGTAAGACTGATTGTAACGTCATCGCCTACCGTTACCGCGTCGGCAAAGCTTTCATCCTGACGCTGAATAAGTACGGTAAAATCTATCTTTTCTTTCTCCAAATTATTCATAAGCGACGGCAGTACCTTTACTGCCAGTACAGCGCCGGCAACAAGAACAACCAGAATAATTAATACATCAATCACCGTAAATCTCATTTTCTTTTCTGCCATTTTTATAACCTCCTTATTTTGTCACAGACTCCAGATAAATTTTTTCTGTTTGTTTTGTCATTGCTCTTGCCGTAAAAGTTTGAGCAAATATCACCAATGCTTTTTCTGATATTTTCTTATACAGCTTTTCATCATCCAACAATAACTGTATTTTTTCAGCAATTGCCTGTGAGTTTTGTTTAGGTACTACGAAACCATTTTCGCCATTCTTAATTACTCCCGGATTTCCTCCAAAATCAGAAACAACTGCCGGTATACCCAGACTCATTCCTTCAAGCAGAGCCAGCGACGTCGCCTCTGTTCCGTATGAAGCATTCACCTGAATATCTGTTATACTCATCAGCCTATCCACATCATTTATAAAACCAGTAAATATAATCTGTTCCTGCCTGTTCAGTTTTTGTACTTTTTCTTTCAGCTGACGCTCATATGAGCCTGTACCCGCTATATAAAATCTGACCTTATATCCGCTGCGCAGTATTCTGTCAGCGGCTTCAATAAAATAATCATGTCCTTTAATATCCTCAAGTCTCGCCACTATAGATATAGCTTTATATCCATCTGGCAAATTAAATCGGTCCCGTATAACTCTTTTCTCATCCGTAGAAACAGGCGTCAGGCCATCTACACCATTAAGCACAACCTTTATCTTCTTATCATCTACACCTGTATCAGTAAGATTGTCCTTAGCCGCTTCCGCAACTGCTATAATACTGTCAGAATAATAATTATTAATGATGCCATTTATAAATTTTCCTATACCCTCTGATATTTTCTTAGAGGGTGGAAACACACTGTGCCGAGTATATATAACCTTTGCTCCCGCCTGTTTTGCCGCAATACGCGCGGACATGCTTGCATGTGTATGAACTATGTCCGGCTTTTCACGCTTAAAAATCATCTTTAAGGCCTTAACTGCCTTTATATCAAGAGATTTATCAGCAATTCCGTCAACTTCTATAACAGGAATGTTCAATTTATCAATATGCTGTTTTAGCAAACTATTTCTAGGAAGAATGACCTTTATCTCAAATTTATTATAATCGAAGTTTTCCAGTAAGGTAAGCAGACACTTCCCTGCTCCGCCTATATTAGTATCCGAGGATACTTCAATAACTTTAATTCTCAATTTCATATCCCCCAAACCTATCAGAAATATTTTTCAGAGCCGTACCAATCGCTAAAACCATAAAGAACACCGCCATTACTCTGTAATTATAGAATGTATAATCAAACATGCTCTGAGCAAGAAAACCGATAACCCCGCTGCCTAACGCGAGCGCAAGCATAGAATCCATACTTTTTTTATCATTTCTCATATATACAATTGACATTTTTTTAATAAATACTACCTGCATTATCACAAACATCAGCAGTCCGCTTATTCCAGCTTCTACCAGCAGCTGCAAAAATAAATTATGTGAATGAGGGGCAATTATAGCGTTATATGAAAAGAAGGGATATACCTGTGAAAATGCCGCTTCTCCCATGCCTATACCGCCAAGCCAGTAATGCTTCATCATTCCCAAAGTGCCCATCCATATATATACACGATATGAGGTTGATGTATCCTCCAAATTTCCAACACTCATTATACGGTCAACAATTGTCTGCGGTATAACAAAAGGTAAAATACACAAAATCACAGGAAGTAATCCCCACCATTTACCCTCATAAAACGTAACAAATATAACCGCGCTTATCATAAATCCTATCCAGCAACCTCTTGACTGTGTAAGCACAAGACACAGCGCCAGCACAAGAAATATTGCTCCGTATGCCCACTTTGACAATTCATTCCACTTATACTTCAGCATATATACAGCCGCAAGAGGTAAAATCATCAATAAATATTCACCCAGTACATTAGGATTCCCCAGTGTAGAATACACACGCATTGTCGCATCCTCAAACATTTCCTCATCAATCCACGCATTAGAGGTTGTCCACCCGAATGCATACTGCATAACTCCGTAAAGAGCGACAAGAGCTCCTGATATAACTAATATTTTTAACAATCCATATAACTGTTCCTTTGTTTTAATTGTATTTACTATAATAAAATAAAATCCCACAAAAACAAAATACATAGCCCATACCTTAAGACTGCCCGCTCTTGCAAAGGATGTGAGCGATGACACCAGCAGAACCGCAAGGAATAGTATTATGCACATACCCAATCCACTGAAATTCCATTTAAAATTTCTGTCTGACACAGCTTTGATTATAAGTGATATTCCAGTCCAGAGACAAAGTCCTGCAAGGGCCATTGTCGGCACGAACGGAGCGGCAAACACTGCAAAAAATACACCTGTTACCGGCGCATAAAGCACCAGTAACAGTGCAAATAACGCAAATGGAATTAACGCTGCATACATAATATTATATCCGGCAATATATCCGGCCATAGCTCCGATAACTGCCGCTGCAGCTATTCGTGATTTTCCTTTTGTTTCATTTACATCAAAAAACTCAAAATCAAGACCTTTAAAACCTGCCGCGCTTTTTATAAATCCGACAAACTTACTTGGATTAAAAAAGGACATAATGTTGTAATTGAATACAAACGCAATAGCGCCTATTAACGCTGCTATAGCCGCTATTTTAGAAAAATGCTGAGTATGATAATAATGCATTTCATATCCAATACCTGCCATTAACAGCATAGCTCCAAAAAATCTTGTATTAAGCGCCATAAAATTCTGCATATACTGACGCGCAAGCACACATATAACGCTATGTGAAATATTTTCTGAAATAAAATCCCCTGATTTGTTTTTAATAAATTCCGCCGCGCTGAACAGCCAGTATAAAATCCTCGCGATTATACTGTTTCCAATTCCGTTTCCGCAATTGCTTCCACGTAAATTAGTCATAATAACACTATTCTTCCATGACGCTGAAATACCGTTATAAATCTTCATTAAAAGCCAGTACAAACCGCTTGATTTAAAGCATCTGCCTAATGCCCTAAAAAATGAGCTGACAGAAGATAATATAAGACTACTCATACACTCACCCTTTCCTATTTATTATATTTTTAACAGTTTCCTCACGCGTAATCATCAGCATAACCGTATAAATTATCACACCAATTATTCCGCATATAACTGTAATAGCAAGGTTACCCAAAAGTCCGGTAAATTTCCCTCCAATAAACATATACACCATAAATACTGACACAGCCATAATCACCGTTGAAATAAGCGATTTAGCTATTGTAGCTATATCTCTTTTTTTCAGCATTCCCGGATACTTTCTTCCCATACTGACCGCATTCAGCACCGCATTACATATGCTGCCAAACGCGGTTGCAAGCGCCAATCCCCTTACCTGCATAACATTAAATAGAATATATGCCAGAACAACATTAACTATCATGCTTAATATCGAATTTCTCATAGGAATACGTGAATCCTGCATTGAGAAAAATGTTTTTGAAAGCACTTCATTAACAGCCAGTCCGGCCATTCCGATTGAATAGTATTTAAGCAATACTGAAATAGCGCTTATATCTTCCGCTGTCATTTTACCGTAATAGAATATTACCGACGTAACCGGACGCGATAATATCATAAATCCGGCCATAAGCGGCAGTATAACTATAAACATTGAACGCACTGACATTGAAAATAATTTTTTCGCGTCCTCATCACGCTTGTCCGCAATAGCCTGAGCCAGCTTTGGAAATATCAGATTTGTCACCACAAAGCTTACTACTCCCGTGACAATAAGATAAAGCCTGCTTGATTGCTGTATATACGTAACAGCGCTGTCGATATTAGAAGCAAGACGCTGATTAACAATGGTATACAACGGCTGTACCCATGTCGCAATAAGCATTGGTCCCGCCAGCTTAATTGCCTGTACAATATATCTGTCTTTAAATCTGAAATCAGGTCTGAAGCTTACTCCGAATTTCTTTATCCACGGAATTTCAATAAAGAACTGAAGACTCCACGCCACAATCATAGTAACCGCCAATCCGTATATACCAAACCTGCTACCCAATGTTACATAATAAATTATAATAACAAGATTTGAAACAAGACTGATAACAGACGGTATATTATATTCTCCAAATGACTGTAAAAGTCCCACAAACGAAAATGCAAGTCCCGTAAATATTATCATAGGAAACATTATAGCTGTGAGATTTGAAGCAAGCTGCTGTTTCTCCGTTTCATATCCTTCTGCCATAAACCTAACAAGAGGCTCTCTAAAAAGTATGCCGGCTATTGAAATAAATACTGTTATGCATACTATAAGCGTTACAAATTTATTTACAAATCCCAGCGCTTCCTCCTTGCCGTTCTCCGCCATTATACTATTAAATACAGGTATAAAAGTAGCGGATATGACGCCGCCTATTACCACATCAAATAACGTTGTCGGAATAGTGGACGCAGTATAAAAAGCGTCAGATTCTATTCCTGCACCAAAAAATGCCGTTAAAAGCGAATCTCTTGCCTGTCCCAGTATTTTCGAAAGAAGCGTGGCAGCTATCATAAAAACAGCCGTAAGAAGTATTTTCTCTCCCGCACTTTTTTTAATCAAATTGAAACACTTCCTTTTTCATAAAGCTCTGCGGCAAGTTTACCGTTTAACTGAGCCTTCTGCTTCAGCTCATTATAATTACACTGTAAATCTTTTTTTAATTCATTATAATTAGATATACAGCTGTCAAGCATCTCCGTCAGCCTATCGCCGCATAAGTTCTCAACATTAATATAATTCTTCTGATGAGTATAGTCCATGAAGCTGCTTATTTTAGGGTCATACACAAGTCCCATGACCGGAACTGCATTTACAGCCGCATAAATAAGTGTATGCAAACGCATCCCTATACACAAATCAAAACAGCTCATAATTGAAATCATATCTTCCACACAATACCGTTTCTTTACAAGCGATGATTTATTTTTCATTTTTCTGCCAATATTCTGCAAAATTACCAAGTCGCGGCTTGCCTGCATAGGCAGGAACACAGTATAATATCCATATTTTTCGTACGCATAATCACATACCTTCGCTATTTCGTCTTCAAAATCAGGTCCAAGATTCTGCCAGCGTCTTACCGACACACCCAAAATCTTCACGCCTGACGGGACACCTTCCTCCACAAGTATGGCGGCTCCTCTGCTCTTATCAGCCACATCCAGGTCAAGAGCAGGGTCAGCAGTTATCATAACATTTTTATTTTCAACACCTATATCACGCAGCGCTTTCGCTGATTTTTCATCACGCAAAGTTATTAAGTCAACTTTATCAAGTATTTTCTTCGTAACCTCAATATTCTTCTTTTTTTCAAGAGGACCAATACCGTTTGAATATAGCATAACCTTAAGTTTTTTCCTTAACGCTATAGATATAATCGTCAGATAATACCATAATGATTTTGTACTTGTTCTGTCCTGAATGAGTGTCCCTCCTCCTGAAATCAGCATGTCCGCATTATTCATATGCCCGAATATCTTTACAGGATTAAGCCGGCTTATTGATTTTACTTTATAGTTCTCCATTGTTTCACGCGGATTAGCGCTTAAAACAACAATATTAGGACTTTCCTTATAACACTTTAAATCCTGTATTATTGCTTTTAACAGCGCGTCATCACCGCTGTTTTTAAATCCGTAATAGCCGGAAATAAGAATTTCCTTATTTTTTTGCAATGCCCAGTCATATACCTTTATACTGTCGTCAGCCATACGGCTTACTGAATATTCCTTTTCTATAAGCTGACGTCCATAATTCCCCAGAGATTTTTGCTCTTCTAAAGACATATCAAAAAATTTAAGAACATCACGCTTAAGCAGTTCAGACGTAGACTGCTCACAGCCCCGACAACAGAAATTAGTATCTATACCTACGTTCAGCTTACCTTCGTCAAATAAACCTATATACCCCTCATTACCCGCTATAATAACCGGCTTATTCGCGGCCATTGCCTCCAGCGCCGCACGGCTTACACCTATAAACAGTCTGCATGGAGCAATCAATTTATTAATATCAGTTCTTGCTCCCGCAAGAACAATCACATCTCTTCCTACCATGCCATTCACTTTATTTGTCAATGCTTTTACATTGTCGAAGTCATCACCAGCGCCAACTATAACAACTTTCAGCTTATCTATCTTTTTATTAAGCTCAGGAATGGCTTCTATTAACTGTTTTGCCACAAGACTTCTTGATTCGTCCAAACGGCTTACATAGGTTATGACTGTTTCCTCCTCCGATATTCCAAACTCCCTCATAACATCATCGCAAACAATATCAGAGGAAAATTTATTCGTATCAATACCGTTTATTGTAACGTTTATATCTCCCTCCGGCACATGATAGTTGTCCATAAGATATGTTTTTATATCCTCTGACACTGCCACCGTTTTCTCTCCCCAGTCGGTAATATATTTCAATCCATAACCGGTATTAAATACCCAGTGTGCTGTTGTAACAAAAGGAAATTTCATATGCCTGTGCAGTCTTCCCAGTATAAATGACGGTATCCTCGCATGAGAATGTACTATATCTATTTTTTCTTCTTTTATTATCTTCTTCAACAAGCGAGCCGCTTTTATCATATTCAGCGGATTTTTATTCTGAAGAGGCACGCTGTAATGCTTTATTCCGGCTTCCTCTAATTCCCTGACATAAACCCCTCCGTTTGACGTGACTATTATATTAAACCCCTTGCGTTTAAGCTCTTTCGCAAGCTCAACGACATGTGTTTCCGCGCCGCCTATATTCAACTGCATTAATGATAACAGTATATTTGCTCCTTTTTTCAAAGCAATCACCCGCACTTTCATAGTTACTCATTCTTTATTATATATAAAAATCTAAAAAATAGCAAGAGTTTTAGATAAATATGGTTTTTGTTTTTAACAAATACAAAAAAGACACTGCTGACAAAAGTATCAGCAGTGCCATGATAAGACTATTTTATTACAATATCTAAACTGATTTTGAATCACAAAGCGGCTGCATAGTGTCTATACTATTCCACCACATAACCTTTACAATATCGCCGCTCTCAATATTTATTATATATTCATTTTCTTCTTCAGGACTTAGTGTCTTTGATGTTTCACTCTTTATATCGATTAAGCTTCCGTCTTTCGCGTACACCGCCGCAATCAGTGTTTCATTACCTCTTATATTACGGTTCAATCTAACTCTTACACTATTATCCCCCTTCATTTCAGCATCAACAATCTCAGGCTCTGCTTCTATCGGTAATGTTAATATTTTTGAAGCCGTATTAGTATATTCTCCGCCTATTTTTATCATAAGATGTCTGACTGTATCAAGACCCGCAGCTCCATTTGCTGTTTTGTGAGGCATTTTAAACGAAAGAGATTTTTCATTGCCGCTGTATGAGAATATATCCTGATACGCAACATTCTGACCGCTCCATATAGCATCCGTTTCCGTATTATCATCAATCGCGAACGCCATAATACTTACCGGAGCTCCATTTGGAATTCCTGCGGCGCTATAGTTAACAGTGACAGTGTCATTTGAAAAGCTTACAGAATCTATCGTAATTTTAGGTACAATAAACGACTGCGCATCTGTAATTACTTCATTACCGTGATTATCTCTTATAACCGCATACCACGAATATGTATTGCCCTCTTCAAGCTCATTCCATTCAACCGAAACAACGCCCGAGCCTTCTACTGTTTGTACTGACCCTATCTGTTCTCCTGATATTCCGGTTAACTTAACTGTTATATCTTTAGTTGTCAGTATTCGTTCCTGAGAAGCGCCAAAATCAAAACTGATTGCATATTCATCTCTGTTTTTCTGATATAGACCCTCTTTATCGGTCTGCTTATCATTATATAATGATGTCCCATTATTAGAAGCGGAATATGTATGCGTATATATCAAATTATTTTCTATATCAAACTTCAGCAGTCTGAAATATCCATATCCGCCCTCTGTGTGTCCCTGATAATCGTGCAGCATTGACCATACGGGACGCCCATTAAAATATTCAAGATTGGTATTCGCGCCGTCCCAATGTCCGCATAAAACAAGCTTAATATTATCATTATCTCTTATTACAGAACGCACCTTTTCAACAGTAACCTCAGCTCCGTATTTGCCGGTATTATCAATACTTCCGTCTGCCAGAAGATAAATATGCGTAAGCAAAATAACCGTATAATCAGGATATTGCGCCAAAATATCATTAACCCAGTTTACAGCCTCCTGTGTTACAGGTATACCCATACCCAAGACAAGTAATTTCGCCCCGTTTTCCTCCATCAGATAATAGTAGGTCATATCATCAAATTTTTCACCAAAATACGGATTATTTTCTTCCATTCGCGATACGGGAAAATATTGCTGAAAAATATTTTTTGTGCTGTCATATCGGTTAACATCGTGATTTCCTACTACAAATGCGTACGGTATTTTAGCTTTTTCTATTGTGTTCCTATACAAATCACTCATACTCTGCCACTGAGTATGGCTGTCATAGCTGTCTACCATATCCCCTGTATTTATAAACAGCTTGGACTTAGTGGAATTAAAATTATCAGCTATCCATTCAAACTGTTTTTTAACATGGTTCATTCCGACAGTCGTTGTTGGGTAAAACTGCGGGTCACTGGTCCACATCATATTAAAATCATATTGTCCCACGTCAGGCGCGTAAGATGTTCGTCCTTCTATTGCTTCCGCCATCCCACGCCATATAAGTATTTGTATTTTTCCGTCGTCATCTATTGCCTCATTTACAGGCACATTTATATCTAATATAAAGTCTCCTGCTCCGCTTGCGCTGTCACATTTAATCCATTTATTATATGTATGACTGTAAAAATAAGCTGATACCTCACGTTGATTATCACCCGTATTTCCTGTCCAGCTAATATCAATGTTATTTAACTGTCTTTCTTCATCATTAAGCTTTATTTCATATATTTGATACGGAACCTTTGTCTTACCGACTGTTGTTTTGTCGCCATCATAAAAGCCTTCGCTTTTATCCGCGTCCGCCGCTGTCAGCATATCTGGCAAAAGCAAATCGGTTTCTCCTGAATATATAACTGTATTTTCATCGGTTAATGATATATTTTTAGCTTTGTAGAAGGTAACCTCCGAAACCTCTTCCGGGTCTTTGGAAAGCTCGGCCTTTAATATAGCTGAGGTTCCATTTAATTCAGTTGAAAGCCGAGGTTTTGGCGGCTCACTGATTTTCACGGCAAGTCTTGGCTTGTTCTCTGCTGCCTCTCTGGAATTCCAAGTAATACCCCATTCATTCGCTTCCTGCGTTACATCATTATCAATACTAAATGATATAACCGTTTCACCCACGGCAAGTTTTTTCTTAATATATTCTGTTATATTAAAGGACTGATACTCATTCTGCTTTTTGCTTATGGTTTGCGTTGCCTCAGCGGGCAATCCGTAAGTTTGAGGCATAGTATTCCATGTGACGGTCATTTCATCCCAGCTATCCGGATTAACATCAACAATTCTTGATTTCATCTGATTAGTAACTCCGCTGTTTCCGTTCTGATAAAATTCAAAAGCTGCGCTTTCGATTCTTGCAGGATTAATTTTCGCAAGCTTTGATAAATCCATTTTTATAAAGGCTCTTCTGTTCGCGCTTGATTGAAAGCCGGGAGCATCACTTATATTTGTTCTTTTCTGCATAACAGTGTTATCCACACCAAAATTAGTATTCCTTCCTTCATCACCATTTGAAAAACAATAAGTATCTCCTATAACCGCGTCATATAAATAATTATTTCCTACAAGAAGCGTACTCTCCGAATTTTTCTCCAGCTCACCCAAGGTGACCGCGTTGCCCATATAGTTGTTATATCTAAATTTTTCTTCATCTGCACCTATAACAGATGTCTTAAAAAACACATCATATAAATCACCTCTGAGACCGCTTTTTAGCTCACTGTCCGAATATGCGCCTATCGTAAACGGTGACAGCTCACTATCCAGCAGTACCGCATTTTCCGCAGTCTCACTTCCGGCAAGCTCGCCATTTATATAAAGACTTAAATTTGTCCCGTCATATGTCATGGTCAAAAGATATGCTGTCCCCTCCGAAACGCCTTTCTGGACATTCACTCTGTTCTTTACGCTTCCGTTCGTGTAAACACTGGAATTGACATTTGCATTGCTTAGTGTGAGCATAAATGTATCGCCCTCCTGCGCGCCGTTACGGTCACGGCATACAATTCCGTAATAACCGCCCTGACCTGCCATTGATGTAAAATTCACCACCGCGCTTGCGGAATATATTTGCGCGTTCGCTCCGACAACACCATTGCCATATACTATCTTCTGCGAACCATCAAAGACTGAGGCTTCTCCCAAAGCTTCTTTCTTATATTTTAATACCCCTGATTTTATCATGGAAAACTTCCCCGTCGAATCCTTACCCTGACTTACAGAATTCTCACTGAAATGCTGAACAAGCTCATAATTATCTGTCCACACATCCTCTGATTTATCATTAAAATCACCGTTACTGTAGTAAGCCGTAATGACAGTATCATTATCAGGCGCAAGCTCAGGTATTTTAACCCAATATGTACTCAAACCGTTCGTATCGTCACTCACTTTTTCACTGGACAGCCGTGTATCACCATAGTAAAAGCTAACTCCATTTTTATTAGGTATATCCGTACTGTTTAAACGTACAAAAACAGGTATATCCGTCAATTCTGTTCCTGTAGAATTATTAATTGTTACAGCTTGCCTTGCGTAAGCGTCATTTACCCGCCACAAATCGGCTTCCTCTGCCATAGCATTTAAATTAAATCCTAACGGAGCTATATTCATACAAAGAGTAAACGCAACTATTATTATACTTATAAACGTTTTAATTTTACACATTTCATTTCACTCCCCCTTTATCAATTTGTTTTGTTTATAATAAGCGGCATACCTCCAGGCTTTGCAGGGTCCGCACTATCTATATAACCCAGTATCTTTAATTTATCAGCGCAAGCCGTATCAATTTCAGGCAGGACAATCCGTGTTTCTGAAACAGGCTCAATCCCCGTTTTTTCAAGATTATATAATCCGATAAGCCTGTCATATTCATCATATAAACCTATTATACATAAAGCCTGTATCTTAGATTCTTTATTATTAACTACCGTCACATACGAATCCTTGGCTATTCCGTTATTTATATCTGTATAAACATTATTTTTACTGTCACATATTGACTTTATCCACAAACTCGTTTTCGGATTATCCGGGTCTGACATTATATCCATAATTCCTTCAGCAGATACAGAATGCTGTCCTATAGCTTTAACAACAAAATCCGTATTCTTATATATGTCCTCCGTCATTGATATACTGATTGAATACTCATTTCCGTCTGTAAAGTACGTCGCATTTTTCTTTGTAAACGCGTTGTTGCTGTCATATAAAACATACTGGCTCACTGACTGCTCCGCCTGATATTCAGGCGCGTCCCAAGTAATTGTCAATTTACCGTCCGCATACGCTCTTTTCACATTTCTCGGAGGATTTATCTGTGGAATTGTCTTTCTGATTCCCTGATTTTCAATTAGCGTTTCACCATCTCCATCAACATAATAAGCAGAATTTACTATCTCATTTTCTGTTACCGTTACTCCCTCGTATGTCGGTTTTGCAGGCTGATAGCCAATATCTCCGTTTACCTGAACAAACCATTTTCTTTCCGCCTTTTCATTAACATTATAGTACTTCAGGCCGCAGGCATTATTCAGCTGATGTACTGTACCTGTTGGATTATCCCATAGTGAAACGCCGCTGATACCGTTAACCGTTTGATTTATAAGAACTGGCGAGCCTGTTATGGGCTGATTATTCCGTATCGGATATGTACGGCTGTATATATGCTCATGAGCGGTGAACACCATATCCACGCCGAACATATCGTTTAAAACAGGTGCGAACGTATTTCTTGCAGATATTATATTAGTCTCGGTAGAGTGTGAACCGTTGCTGTAAAGCGGCTGATGTATAAGCACTATATTCCATTTTTTTGAATTTTTTGCCAGGTCATACTTAAGCCAGTCTACCTGTTTTTCATCTCTGAAAGCTTTTCCGTGCATTACTGTAAAATGTGCATTGCCATAATCAAATGAATAGTACATACCGCTGTCCTTTGTCGCATATTCAGGAACCTGATAATTAAATCTATACGGATAACGTGGAGTTGTCGTAACACCATTATAATTTTCATTTTCATGGTTACCCATAACTCCGGCATATACAGTTTTTCTCAACACATTTTTAGTTGTATCAAAATACATCTGCCATTCATCCTCATTTCCGCCGCTTGACACCGTATCTCCGCCATGAACAACAAATTTAAAATCCGGAAACCGTTCCACTGCCTTTTCCAAGGCGCTCTGTCCCGCAAGAAAACCACTTAAGTTAGACGCCTGAGTATCATTCACCTGTATAAACGTAAACGGTTTGGCGGAGTCTGTTTCAGGAGCAGTTTTAAATTCACATATTTCACTCCATCTATTTCCGTCACCGACTCTGTATATATACTCTGTATCAGGAGTCAAACCTGTAACCGTAACCTTATGCCAGCGCCAGTTATCTATATCGCCCGCTTCTCCTGTATATATCATGGCCTCCTCCCATAAAGGTTCTGATTTTTTAACCATCACCTGCGCTTTGGAAGCCGTGCCTGATTTATCAGTAGTCCAAGCCAGTCCAACCTGGGTTTTTAAATCTCCATGGGGCGTACATACGATATGAGTTGGTATTGCCGTATAAGTCGCCGAAAAAGCCGCTCCCAAATCGGCAAAAAATGATAAAAACACCACAGCGGCAATTGATAAAACCGCAGCCTTCCTTCTAAAAATCATAATTCAAAATTCCTTTCCTCTTATTTATAAACAGTCTCTCGTATATACAGACAACACTGCATCAAACCGACTGTTTGTATTCATTTTACAACACATTCAATATAAATGGTAGTCCTGCGTATTTTTTCAAAAAGCGTCAACTAATTCTGATATGTTGACATATTTTTCGCCTTATGATATACTTCAATCATCTTATAAAATATTCGTATAAAAATATATCAACCATATGGATATTGTTGATATATTTCAAGGAGAATAATCAATAACAAACTTTGCTTTCATAATGGATTTATTAAAAATTTCTTCTAAAAAATTTTCAGAAATAGGTTTTGATAAATCATTAGTCAGCCGCTGGCGCAGAGGCAAACTGCGGCTTATGCCAAACAGACATATAGTACGTTCACTTTCCAAGCTTTTTTGGACTGTTGATTTAAGCACATCTAATCCTGTCTTACAAGCTGTACTCAATATTTGGTATCCGGCAGAGCCCTGCAATACAGAAACAGAAAGACAAATTTTACTGGAACGCTTTTTAACCGAAAAAGGACAATTCAATAAAGAATATGAACAAATAAGAGAAACACGCTTAGGCAAACTCATTGAAAGCAATACAGGCCGTCAGTTTATAGTATCAACAGGAATAGATTCTGCCAAATTAAGAATACTTGATTTTCTTGATTTGATTGATAATATGCCAAAGCCCGTTATAATGACAGCTGCTTATCCGCAAGGACAGGGCATAATTTCTTTTGACTCCGATTTTAACACAAAAATATCACAAAAATATGAAAGCATTTTCAATAAAGGACACAAAATAAATTCCTTTACCCGTTCAGATGACGCAATAAGCAATTTTGCATATTCCTACAACAATAAACTGTTTTATTTTATAAACGAATATGATAGAAATAAATATTTTGAGGATTTCAGCGCTGATAATAAAGAACTGTTTTTAGCGGCCGCAGGAGATTCTGCGGCAATAGAGCTTATCGAACAACAAGCGGGTTTACTTGAAAGCACTGTAAGTACCATATATACTGACAGAAAGAATATCGACAGAATACATAAACGTATTTATGAATATTCTATCCGTTCCAAGCCTAAGGATTATTTGAATTTCTTTGAAAAACCTGATAATTATTTAAAGTATGTGCATATTTCGCCAGACAGTCCGTTTTATATGTTTGTACGTCTGCCTCATTTTGGCATATTAAATGAAGAACATTTCTCTAATTCTTTTTCATTATCCGAAACCGAAACAGAACTCCTGAACAGTGAAATCAAACCGCTCATGCATTCTCCGTCATTTTATTGGGAATACGCTGCCGTACGCCATATTTTCTGCGAAAACGATATTGAAAATGCACTTCAGCAAAAAAGACATCAGGCGGCAGAATTGTCAAAAATTTTAAACAGGCGCGTATGGATGACTACAACTACTTTGAAAAAACAGCTTGTCCAAATAAAATATTTATTGGAAGCTCATAAAAACTATGAGGTCTGCTTTTTAAACAATGAATACTTTGAAAATTTAAAAGTACAGCTTGCTGTATGGGGCTACAGCGCTTCAATTTCATGGACAGACAGCGAACATTCTCTTGCGAGCCGCGGATATATAA
>CAJUFV010000222.1 GCA_910585795.1 uncultured Clostridia bacterium
TATTTAGATAATTATCTAAATAGATTTTTTGTGGGAGGCTATGATGGGATTTGCGGAAACCTTTAAAGCGCTGGCTGATTCAAACAGGCGGGAGATTCTTATGATGCTGAAAAACGGGAGAAAATCGGCCGGAGAAATTGCCGCGCACTTTGATATGACAAACGCTACAGTTTCATATCATTTATCTCAGCTGAAAAAAGCGAGTTTAATTTATGAAACAAAAAATAAAAATTATATTTATTACGAGCTGAATATATCTGTTTTTGAAGAAATTATGCTTTGGATATCTCAGTTTAGGGAGGAATACAACAATGAGAAGTAATATATTAAAAATAAAGGGATTTTATCTGTCTTTAGTAATATGTCTGATTCCGATAATATTATCATTGGTGTTTTATGATAAAATGCCTGATATGGTAGTAACACACTGGAATTTTAAAAATGAGCCTGACGGATTCAGTCCGAAATGGGCAGTGGTATTTTTGATTCCGGCTATTTTATTTGCTTTAAATATACTGGTATGGTTTGCGGTGAACGCGGAGCCGAAAAAGCAAGGAATAAACAGAAATATAAAGAGTATTGTATTGTGGATGCTGCCAGTGATGTCAGTTATTGTACAGTGCGTGATAATAATGTTTTCGGTTAAAGGAATAAATCTTGTCAGATTTGTTCCCATGCTTATCGGAATTTTATTTATTATCATAGGTAATTATCTTCCAAAGTGCAGACAGAATTTTACTATGGGAGTCAGGCTGCCGTGGACACTGGCGAGTGAAGAAAATTGGAATAGAACCCATCGTTTAGCGGGTAAGCTTTGGATTATAGGCGGATTGCTTATGACACTTTATACAATGATTGAAATGCATATGATATTTTTTATAGCTGTTGTATTTGTAATGACTCTTATTCCTGCTATATATTCGTATACATTATATAGAAAGGGAATTTAATATGAAGAATGTATGGTATTATAATTTTCCTATAGGCAGACTGGCAGTAGCGTGTGATGAATTGGGAATAACTGATGTTACAACAGGTACAGTTGAAGCGGAAGAGAAAAAAACAGAGCTTATTGAAAAAACTGCTAAACAGCTTGAGGAATATTTTTGCGGTAAACGGCGTGAGTTTGATGTGCCGCTTTCTGTATTCGGAACTGATTTTCAAAAATCAGTATGGAATGCCCTGATGCGGATACCGTATGGGAAAACATGCTCATATAAGGATATAGCGGTAATGGTGGGTAATCCAAATGCGTCACGGGCAGTCGGTATGGCTAATAACCGCAATAAAATTATAATAATTATTCCGTGTCATCGTGTAATCGGCGCTGACGGGGCGCTGGTTGGATATGGAGGCGGATTGGATATAAAAAAGAAGCTTCTTGACATTGAAAAAGGGTTGTTTTAAAACAGCCCTTTTATAATGTCTGATTTTATTGGTATTTTTATAATAATCAATATAGGAATAAAGTTATTGGCAAAAAAAGATGTTCTAAACCTTAATTAAAAATAATATATATCAAATACAAAACACGAATGGAGGAACTGAGAATGTACATAGCAAACAATGAAGCGGCAATAACTACGCATGGGATACTGAGCTTTATGCCGCAGGGGATACGACGGTATATGTACGGAATTAAGCTTGACGGTGTATGTGAAATACATATGCGGCTTGGGAAGCCGCTGACATTGAATTACAGCAGAGGATGTCAGTATGTGAATATGAAGGGTCAGCTTACACCTGTTCCGGTATCGGCTTTACGTGTGACGCGGGAGCATATTGACGAGGCTATGGAAATAGCAACGGCTTCATCAGTATATTCTGTACGTAATGAAATAAAAAACGGTTTTTTAACGATAGCCGGAGGTCACCGTATAGGAATAACGGGTACAGCTGTAATAAAGGAGGACAAGGTTTCCTTTATTAAGGATATTTCAGCGTTGAATTATCGTCTGGCCGGAGAGGTTATAGGCGCGGCGGACAAGGTTATGCCGCTTATACTTAAGGAAGGTCATATCAGAAATACTCTCATAATTTCGCCTCCCGGCGCCGGAAAAACAACTCTGCTGCGTGATATTGCGCGTCAGCTTTCATATAAGTCATATAGTGTAAGTATTGTTGATGAAAGGCGTGAGATAGCCGCGTTATGCGAAGGGCGAAGCGCATTTGACCTTGGTTTTTCGACAGATGTGCTTGAGGGAGCGGATAAGGCAGAGGGGATGCTGATGATGCTTCGCTCTATGAGTCCAGATGTTATTATTACAGATGAAATCGGCCGGCAGGAGGATGTTGACGCTCTGGAGAAGATAACAAACAGCGGAAGCGCTGTGATTGCGTCAATTCACGGCAGAAATATTGAAATGATAAAACAGCGTCCGGATTTAACCCGTATGTTGAAATTTTTTAATCTTGCAGTTACACTCAGCCGAAGGAAGGGTGTGGGTACTGTTGAGGAGGCGCTGACGGAATGGTAAAAATGTTCGGCGCTGTTATGACAGGCTTTGCCTGCGGATATTTTGGTTTTCGTATGAGTATAACAATGAAAAAACGGGTAAAAAGCTTGGGTGATATTTCCGCGTCGTTTGAGATGCTGGAAAGTGAAATTGCGTTTAATGTCAATAAGCTGAAAAACGCTTTTGTAAGAGTTGACAGGAACGGACTTTTTACTCTTGCCGCTCAGACTATGGAGGAGAAGGGAATAAAAAACGCATGGACAGAAGCTGTAGCTCAAATGAGCAGTCAGCTATGTTTTACTGAGGCGGACAGCGATATATTACTGATGTTAGGAAAAAGCATAGGAAAAACAGACACTGAGGACCAGATAAAGAATATACGGTATATAAAGAATCTGATAAAAGAACAGGAAAAGCAGGCGCAGGAAGAATACGGCCGTTTTGGAAGGATTTACAGAAGCGGAGGTGTGCTGACCGGACTTATGCTGATAATTCTTTTGATATAATAATTTGAAATAAAAAGGGAAGAAAAAATGAATGTTGATTTAATATTTCAGATAGCGGGTATCGGAATAATCGTTGCTGTGCTTAATCAACTGCTCACCCGTGCAGGACGTGAAGAGCAGGCTTTGCTTACTACGCTGGCAGGTCTTGTAGTTGTGCTGTTCATAGTAACTCAGCAGATAGGCGATTTGTTTGATACGGTAAAAAGTATTTTCAATTTGTAAGATTTGGTGATGATTATGGATATTTTTAAAATAATCGGGGTAGGGCTGATAGGGGGAATATTATCTATAACAGTGAAGCAGTACAGAAAAGAGTATGCGCTGCTTGTAGGACTGGCTACGGTACTGCTTATACTTTTTTACTCACTTGGAACGCTGGAGACAGCAATAAAACAAATTTCGCTGATAACGGAAAAAAGCGGTGTTGACACAAGATATTTTGCGGCGGTAATAAAGGTGGTCGGTGTTGCGTATATAACGCAGTTTGGAGCTGAAATAATGCGTGACGGAGGAGAGGGAGCTATTGCTCTCAAGGTGGAAATGGCGGGGAAAATATTTATTCTGGGACTAACAATTCCTATAATAACGGAATTCCTGGAGGTGTGCGTAAATGCGCTCTCTGCTATTTAAACTGCTGCTGATATTTATTGTATTGCTTCCAGTGGGGGTAAGTGCGGAGGTACCTTCTCTTGAGGGTGAAAATCTGTTCAATGATACAGTGGAAAAGGCAGTTTCAGGCCAGCTGTCATTAAATCCGGTAAATATTCTTAATATGATTTCCGATGACCTTATGAGGGAGGTACGGGAGTGCGCTGCTGATGTTATGATATTATTTATTATTGCGGCGATTTCAGGTATTATTACGACAGTATCTAATTCTCTTGGCAGTAAATCTACCGGAGAGGCCGCGTTTTTTGCCTGTTTTACGCTTATGAGCGCGGCGGCGGTCAAATGCTTTTCTGTGGCTATGCAGTATGGGACTGAGGTAGTGACAGCAATGACTAATTTTATAACGAAGCTGTCGCCGCTTCTTATGCTGATGATTGCCACAAGCGGAAAAACTTTTTCAGCAGCGGCATTTCAGCCGATTATGTCAGCCGCCGTATATGTTGTATCAGT
Source organism: uncultured Clostridia bacterium (assembly GCA_910585795.1). Lineage (GTDB taxonomy): Bacteria > Bacillota > Clostridia > UBA1381 > UBA1381 > Hominilimicola. The sequence goes on from CAJUFV010000222.1 coordinate 4,082, forward strand.
ATTGATTGAAAAATGTCTTGTGCCGCTTATAGCGTTTAGTTCTGTACTTGCGGTTGCCGGAAATATAAGTGATAAGGTACAGCTATCCGGTTTTTGTCGTGTCGTTAAGTCAATTGCGAAGTGGCTTATGGCGGCCATTATAACAATATTTACAGGAATAAGCGGTATATATGGCTTTGCTTCGCCATCGCTGGACGCGATAAGCGGAAAGGCGGTTAAATTTGCCGTAGGCAGTCTGGTTCCGGTTGTGGGCAGCTTTCTTTCGGACACATTAGAAACTGTTGTGAGCGGGACAAGGCTTATGAAAAATTCAGTTGGAGTATCAGGAATAATTGTGATGTGTGTTATATGCGTAATACCCATTTTAAAAATAGGAGTGATACAGCTTATGTTAAAGCTTACATCAGCGATTGCCGAGCCTCTTACGGACAAGCGTATTTCATCAATGATGTGGGAAATGTCAGAATCTGTTACAACTGTTTTTGCTGTAGTTATTATGGTGGCTGTATTGTTTCTTATTAATATAAGTATAATGCTTGCGGCGACTAACGGAGGTTGAGAATGAAGGCATATATAATAACTATTATTGGCGCTACGCTTCTTGCCGCTATGGCAGGGATACTGGCTCCTGAAAAATGGCGCTCATATGTTCAGGTGATAACAGGACTAGTAATAATAAGCTGTATAGTTTCACCGGTTACAGCTGTCGTAAAAAGCGATATATTCCGCGGCTTTGACAGCGTGGAAAAGAATATAGAAAATAGTGAGAATCTTCAAGCGGAGCTGGTAATGGAGGAATTGGAGAAACGTATTAATGATGATATTGCGGCGCGTATGCTGAAGGAATTTAATCTTTCAGTCAGAGCGGATTGTGATATACGTGTAGATAGTGAAGGTGCAATAGAAGGGGTAGACAGTGTACGTATTTATGGGGATAAATTGACAGACCATGCGCGCGGCAGGTTGTGCGAGGTGTACGGTCTGAAGCCTTATGAGGTGCAGGATGAATAAGGAAGAAATTATAAAATTATTTAAAAATA
>CAJUFV010000223.1 GCA_910585795.1 uncultured Clostridia bacterium
CTAGGGGATTTACTTAGATAAAGAAAAACACATTACAAAACTGTTGGCGCAGTTAAATAATGTGTTAATCGCGGATATGCTGAAAGCATAACCATTTACAGCGGGTTAAGATATTAACCTTGGTTATATTTTAGCATATCCATAAAAGAAAAGCAATAGACAGAATAAAAATTTTTTCTTTATGGAGGATTTAATATGACTGGAAAGCAAATGCGGAATAATCCGCTTTTTATGCGTAACAATTTTGAAACTGACGGTAAATGGGGATTTCCCATAATAAAAAAGCAAAATATCAGAACAGACAATATCCGTTTGATTTCGTGTTCGGACACAAAATCAAACGATAAGACGGAAAATACGCAAAACGGTGTTCATTTTTTTGCAGACGATTACCGTTTTGAGTCGGTTTATAACAATCCGAAACGCTCGTTAAAAAAGTATTCGCAGTATAAATTCCTGCTAACGCCCGATTTTTCAATTTACTCGGATATGGATTTATGGCGGCAAATTGAAAGCATAGGAAAAAGCCGCTGGGTCGGCGCGTATTGGCAGGATAACGGTTTGACCGTTATTCCTACGGTAAGCTGGGGATTATCGCAAAGCTATCAATTCTGTTTTGACGGAATTGAAAGAGGAAGTATTGTTGCTGTCGGAATGATAGGCTGTAAACGCGCAAGACTTGCTTTTATGCGCGGATATAACGCTATGCTTGAGAAGCTTGAACCATCGGCGATTATCTGCTTCGGAACGCCTTTTGCAGAGATGAACGGAAATATAATTCAGGTTGACTATCTTAAATCAAGAAGGGTGGTCAGATAGTATGGGTGGAAGAGGAACATTCGCAAGCGGCAGAAAAGTAAGCTATACATATAAGACGATTGGTAAAATTGCAGGCGTTAAGGTATTGCAAAAAATCAATCCTAAAGACAGCGCAGCTTTGCCCGAAGAGGCTCATTCAAGCAAAGCCTATATATTGCATTATTCTAATGGGACTTTTAAGCAATATCGAGAATTTAATACCAATCACTCTGCAAAATTTGATATTGATTATCATTCTGAACCTCAAATAAGTGGTCACCACGAAAGTATATATCACATTCATTTTTATAATAATGGCATACGGGATAAAGTTGGTCGTGAACTTAGCCCAGCAGAGTACAAGAAGTATAAAAAATATTTTCAACGGGGGGTAAAATAAATGCAAAGTTTGACCTATAGCGAATTTCACAATAAACTGTATTACGGAGCAGATATTGAGCTTGTTTACGGAAAATGGTATTATCATATTTCATCCGGTAGCGAACAAAAAAACAATAAAATTTTACATTCAATTTCTGTCGCTAAATATGACATATCACCTGATAGCAATAACGCCCCTTCTGTGTGGAAAGAAATATTCAGCATAGCATCAGAGGATACTCTATCAAATATCGAAGCATTTATGGATGCCGCAATATTTGATGAATTGTGTTTTAATGACATAGATGATAAAATTAAAGTTTTATACTCATAGTTAAATTATGCGAAAAAGATACAATAAAAAACACTATATAATATCATGTTATCTTGAGAATAATACTTATTCTGTTAATATGGACTTAATAAGTAAAAAGAGTATGTCCATATTTGCTGCAACAAATTCTGATAGAGCAAAATGCGTGGCAGCATTTGAAACGGCTAAAATATTTGACGGTCGTACAGTATATGAAGCGCATAATGAGATAACCGTTCTTTACGGATGAAAGGTAAGTGTAAATATGTTTAAAATAGAATGGAATGATCTTCAAAAGATGCATGAAGAAACTGACAGATGTGTTAAATATATATCCGGAATAGGTGAATATATATCTTTTAAAAACGAAATATATCACACAAAAAATGATGATGTATGCTTTGGAGACAATCAAATAGATGCAATCAGCTTTTTCCCGCCCGAAAAGAAACTGACTGTACGAATTAAGGGTTATTATAATAATCATGCTTGTTTCGTGGTGATTGACTTCTTTGATGTTGAAATTCAATATATGGATATTGCGCCGGAGCATTATATTGACGATATGTTTATACAACAAAACAGCGACGGAAAATTTAGCATTAGCTTTGGTAGCGGCGAATTAGATTTTCGTTACGCCTATGCAAAGCTCAATAGATTTTGGACTGAAAATATATAATAAAGATATATACTTATTGGAATAGAGCAAGCCAAGGGTCAAAAGTATATGATATTACTAACATTGCCAATGCAACGGGTATTAAAATTAATTAAATAACAGGTGAAGATAAACATTCCATTGTAGACACACTATTTGGCACTAAAATTTTTGATGGGAACAATCTAAATAATTCTTTTACTAACATTGTAATCATTGATATAGAATAAGCAGAAAGGAATTAAACTATTATGGCATTATCAGAAAATGAACAAATGTATCTGTATGAGCTGGAAAGCGATATTGAGGACGGCAATGTCTATAAAATGGTTGAGTGGGCGTCGTTTTATTACTACAATCATCCTGAAATGATAGACGATGAATTAAGCGAGCAGATTGTCGAATACTACGAGGAAGGCGTTGATGTGGGCATTTCACTTGCCGCCCTGAATTTAGGCGCAATGTATTACAGCGGTATATTTATCGAACAAGATTTCAAAAAGGCTATTGAATTATATATGATTGCCGCTGAAAGCGACTGTTTGGCAGATATTTGCAGACGCTTGGGAGAGTTCTATCTATTTGGCAGAGAAACAGAAAAAGACTTAGTTAAAGCCATTAAGATGCTGTCACAAGCAGAAGCCCTTACATATGAAAAAATATATAATAAAGACCCTTTTGCTCCAAAGCTGCTGCCTAAGATTACAGAGCTTTTAGAAAAAGCAAAAAGCGAGTTTTCTGTTTAATTTTCGCTGATATAATTTTAAGAAAATGAAAAAATAAAATGGAGTGATTTAACTCCATTTTTTGCTTACTTAAGGTGTTTTTATTACTATGGATTGCACCGCTTGCATGGTACATATCCTTTTTCAATAGCCTCATCGCGTGTACATTCCAAATAATTTTTATGGCTATCCTTCATTTGGTCTACGCTGATGCAATAAGGAACATGAAATTTTTTTGTGTTCTTATTTCCGATATAATTTGCTGTTTTTGCGGGAGCTGTGTCTGCGGCCACGTTTTCTGATGTGCCGCTTCCTCATGGCTGTCTCCTGTCGCGTAGTCAATGGAAATGCCCGGCTGCGCGTTATAGCAAAACACATTATAACATATACCATCGCCATCGTCCTCTACGGAGTAAGCCTCCATAAGTACGCCTGTGGCGAGGAGGTTATCGTTCTTGAACATTGGAGTAACTCGGTAAAGAACGTGATTTTCTGTTTCCTTTACATAGTCCGCTACTATATTTTCAAACGGGAGCATTCCTTGTATGTTTAAATAACGAGTTCCTGTAATGAGATTTCGTTCGTTTGCGTTCTCACCAGAGAGCTGATAACCGATAAGATGGCAGCGGTTATAGAGGTATTTGCCGCTTACACAGTCGTATTTGACCGTATGCCATCCTGAAGGCTTTATCTGCCCGATAGGTTCTCGTTCTGCTGTGGGCATAATGCCGATACCGACATTTGCGTATGCGACTCCGCAGCGACCCAATTCATCAAGCTCACTATACTCCTCAAAAGAGGTAGTTGTATAATCATCAGAAACGAAGTACGGATTATTTCCGTTAATTTCAATGTATGGCTTGTTGGAATAATCGGGAATGTTATCTAAACTGATAACGCTTGAGTCCTCGGCTTGTGCGATAGGCGTGGGTTCGATTGTTTGAGTTGCGTTCGGTTCTGGCAATTCGTGCGTTGTTATCGTGGGTGAACCCACTCCGCAGGAGCATAGCGTCAGCACAAATGTGAGTAACAGAGTAACTAATAAATTTTGTCTTTTGTTCATCTTTCGTAAACCTCCATTGTTATAAGTTCGTGTGAGCTGCCTGTAAATTCCTGTGATTGGGAAAGAGTCCAATCCGATAGTTCTATATCAAAATATAAATCCGCAGGGTATAATCTGTTCCACTTAAACAGGATTATTTTTTCAATGTACTTGTCAAACTGCTTCAGATGACAGTTCTCAATAAAACAGTAATCGCCTTCCGCAGCTTCGTTGAGGAACGCATCGTCAATATTTATTTTTTTATGTCCCATTTTTTCAAACATATTATAGGAATAATGGTTCATCCAAAGCTGACCGTTTGCCATATCAACTATTTTTTGAGTAACCACTCGGTCGCGGCTCTGCCGTCTGTTATTAAACATCAGACCGCGATTATTGTCTATACACGCTATTACAATCATATTTTCCTCCTTGCTATCTTCGTTTGATGTTAATCAAGTTTTTCTATATCAAGTACAAACTTAGTGAACCTTGTATATCTGATGCGATAATTTCCATACTTTTCGTATTTATTCCAGTCGCAGCCGTTTAAATATTTCAATTCTTCATTATCCGTTTCTACATATGAAAAAAATCGTCCCGCATAATGATAAGTTGGTAATTCATTCACATACAGTTCTTGACCGCCTTGTAATGCGCTCGGAATGTCGAGACTCATCCAAAGCACAATTAAAAATACAATACAGTCAGCAACTGTAAGTATACAAAAGGATTCATTGTCCATTTCTTTTTTGACCTTTCTCATTATCCATATGTAAATAGCAATCATTAATAATAATGCTAATAAGATGATTAGTGTAATCCAGTAAAGCATATTAAAATTCCTTTCTAAATAATTATTAAATTTTCCTCACAACACATTATGCATACTAAAAGTATGTATAATTTATTATATTACATACTTAAAGTATGTAAAATGTTAATAGATGTTTTTTTACATCATGGAGGAATTTATGAAACTTGATTATAAAGCGATAGGACAGCGAGTGAGAAATGAGCGCAATAAGAAAGGCATATCACAGGAATGGCTTGCTGAAATGGCTGATTTAAGTGTAAACAGCGTTTCACATATAGAATGCGGCAATACAAAGTTTAGTTTGCCGAGTATTGTTGCGATTGCAAATGCGCTCAATATAACCGTTGATTGTTTATTAATGGATGTAATCGATAATTCTTTAATCCAGTTTAAGCGTGAATTAGTTGAGATTTTCAATGATTGTTCAAAAGAAGAATACACGCTTCTAACAGATGTATGTAAAACAGCACTTAGCTCATATAGAAAATTGCAAAGAAAATGAGCGTGTTTTGTTTTACTGATATTGTGTTGGTACTGCATTTTTATAAATGCAGTACCTTTTTTATTGTTCACTGTCAGATATATTTTGTTCCCGCAGCCTATTTATTCTGTCTGTTTCCTCCATATCCTGCTCAATCAGAGATTTATATTTTTCTTCTAACGGGATATTTGTGTTATTTATTCGAGCTATTGTATCTTCATCCACAGTCAGAAATAAATTAAAAAACTTATTCCTGTAAGTTTTAGAGATGATGGAACGTGTATGACCATTCTCACAGCAAGAAACAGTTACATAAAAGACATTCTTTTTTATCATGTTTGCTATAATATACATTTTTGAAACAGGTGTAGTAAAATATTCTGTTTCAATTTGAATATCGCTCTTATCATAATAATTTATACGCCAGCTGACAATAGAGGTACTATCTTCATTACACAGAATAGCGTTAGGATTGTCAACACTCCATACAGCAAGCCAAGCAGAACAGAGCGGGTCGATTGTTCGTATTACTGCGCGCGCAATAAGTGCACCGTCTTGTTCGTCTTTGAAATAGCCCAGCGAGTAATCTTCTGCCTCTTTTTTATCAATAAATGTTTTTTTTGCTGCCAATTGGTCAGTTATGGTATATAACCTTGCTTGATATATATTATAGCCTTTTTGGGGAGCGATATTGTCTGCCGGCAGATTAAATCTCCAGTCATTAGCCTCACTATAAATATTTAGCTCGGTATCAAATTCATCTTGCGCAAATTCTATCCGTAGAATATCGCCGCTTTTTACTTCTAATTTTGAAAGAGCAGATGATGAGATTTCTAATTTTTTTTGCAATACTGATTTTTTGAATTTTAAGCTTGATTCTTTCAGATATTCCGCTAAAGACTCATATCCAATATCGATGGTAATATTGAGATGTTCTTCAAACAGCGATATATAACATTTTTTTCCGAACAGCTCTGATAATTCAGAAGGGAGTACCATCGAATTATCGTCTAAAATTTCTGCGAAAAATACAATTTCATTTCTGCCTTCATCGGGAAAAAATATGTCGTTATCCCTTTTCCATAATTCAGTGTAGATTTCGCGCATACTAACAAAATCGCGTTTATCTCTTGCTTTTTTGTAGTCGGCTATCAGCTCAGTAATAACCATTTTTTGTTTTTCTCTTTTGTTCATAAAAAGACCTCCTTAAATTATAATATTATAATAACATAATAACATAACAAATACAGTATTTCAAGACTGCTTTTGCGGTGTTATTTACATACTACAAAGCGGTATAATAAGACTGTAAAATAGGTATAGAAAGAAGGTGTTTACATTGAATATTCATAGCAGACTGAGTGACTTGTTAAAACAATCTGGAATATCAAGATATAGATTAGCAAAAATATGCGATATACCGGAGGAAACATTGACAGGCATATTTAAGCGAGGTAATACACCGACTTTTGCAACTCTTGAAACTATATGTAAAGGCTTGGGCATTACACTTGCACAATTCTTTGCGGAAAACAATATGATTGAAATGTCTTCCGATATGAAAGAATTTTACGAAGAATGGAAGCTCCTTACCAATGAGCAGAAAAATTTAACCATTCAAGTGATGAAGCAAATGCGCTCAAAATGATAAACCATCCAACAAGAGGGGAAACCCTCTTTTTTGTTATACAAATTGATAATATGTGATTAAGTTAGCTAAATAATATTCCTGCTCACAACGCCAGATAATATTGAATTTTTTGATGTCATAATTCTTATTAAATTATAGCATATTCTTATTTGTTAGTCAATATAAGACATAGATATATCAATGTCATAAATAGTTTATATTCTATCTAAAACAAGATATACTATATGTACAAAATGGTTTTCAAGAGGTATTTTAAATGAAGATTAATCCGTATGATTTCGGAATGATGGGAAATCGTATAAAACAGGCAAGAAACGCAAAACGATATACACAGGCTGAACTGGCAGAATTTATTGACATAAGTTCAAAAAATATAAGTCAATTAGAATTAGGATTAATGGGGATATCTTTATCCACATTTATAAAGCTTTGTAAAGCTTTGGAAGTTTCAGCTGATTACCTTTTATTTGGAATTAAAAGTAGTGAACAAAACAATACAATAAATATGATGCTTTCTGAATTAAGTGAAATAGAGCAATTGTATGCCGGAGATTTATTATCTGTGTATGTTGAAGCGTGTAAAAATATATCTCAATCAGAATAAAATAGTCCTTTAAAATTTTAATAATCAATCCATTACATAGATATGTAATGTGTATGGATAG
>CAJUFV010000224.1 GCA_910585795.1 uncultured Clostridia bacterium
AATACTCTTGAAGGTCAAGAAAAGCGTATTATTAAAACGCCAAAAAATACCAAAAACAATTACTTTTTGCAAGATTGACATTTTATCAGAATCGGAAAAAATCCATTAAAAACGAACTGTAATACTGAAAATAAGTAGAATATATATGAAAGCTATGAGCTGGCTGATAAAAATCCTATATACATTATAGCAAAATATGCTAAAAAAAAATCAACAAAAACTGTCCTTAATCATAATACTTTTGACTTTATGCGTAGTAAATGCTATAATCTTATATAGAATTCGAGGTGATGAAGTATGCGCGATATAGCTATCCATTCAGAATATGAAGCTCTATTGAAGGAAGCAAAGAAATTACAAACGGAATTGTCAGCTTTAATTATGGAACGTGATGAGTTAAAGCATCATATTTGTAAAAATATACAAACCGAATATATGCTGAAATTGGGAACGCTTGAGTACAAGGTGTTTGAATTCCAATGTAAAATCCTGCGCATAAAGCGTAAAATAGAGCTTATACAAGCTCAGTTTAACCGTCAGGAAATTGTGAACATAATTGAAATTGAAATCAAACTAGACTTTGAGTACGCTGAGTATCAGGAAAAGCTTAACGAAAAAATGAACGATATTAATGAAGCTTTAGAGCGAAGCAATATGGGTAAGCTTTCACCAGAAGAATCAGGGGAATTAAAGAAGATGTATAAGCAAATAGTTAAGAAATTGCATCCTGATATGAACCCTGACGTAACAGAAGGTGAACTTAAACTGTTCAATCAGGCAGTAGAAGCGTATAAGAACGGGGATATTCAGGCGCTGCGTTCTATATCTATTATGATTTCAGAAATCTCAGACTATGAAGAAACATCCGACAGCATGGATGCTCTGAAAGAGAAAATCAACAGATTAAAGCAGATGATTACAAACGTCTTAAACAATATAGAATACATCAAACAATCCTTTCCTTACAATCAGAAGGAGCTGCTGTCAAATACAATGAAAATCAAAGAACGGCAGGATGAATTAAACGCGTTATTAGATGAATATAAAAAAATCTATTCTGTATATAAACAAAAATTGAATGATATGCTAGGAGGTTCAGACAATGGCTGATATAGTAGAAATAAATGACGGTAATATTATGCAATTGCTACATGGCAGCATAGATATTGGCAGACCCTTTTCAAATTGTATTTATCTTATTAATGTACATATCGCAGGCACAAGCTATATTGATAACATTGACGAACTGGAACCCGAATTAATCAAAGGCAAACGACTCAATTTTTTTCGTGAACCAAATAATGAGTATGATGAACGAGCCATTGTAATTAAAAACGATACTGGCGATAAGCTCGGATATGTGCCACGCAATAAAAATGAAATTCTCTCAAGACTTATGGACGCTGGAAAATTACTCTATGGGGAAGTGTACGAAAAGGAGCTTATAGGTAATTGGTGGCAAATTACAATACAGGTGTTTTTAGATGATTAACGAACAGGAGAGAAATATATGATAAGAGCATATTATTCAAGTAGTGTAAATGATTTTTTGGCAAAAGATGATTATGCTATATTTGGAGAAATCACAAGCAATGACCAATTTTCAGCAGAGGACTTACAAAAAAACACATGGAAAAAGGAAATAGAAATCTTGAAACGTGAGCTACGTGATTTGAAAGACGGCCATTTACTATTTGAATATACCATCCCTCGTATTGGTAACAGAATTGACAATATTGTTTTGTACAACGGCATTATCTTTTTGCTGGAATTTAAAGTAGGAGAAAATACATATCCAAGCTATGCAATAGATCAGGTTACTGACTATGCGCTTGATTTAAGTTGTTTTCACAAAGAAAGCCATAATAAACCTTTAGTTCCAATTCTAATCTGCACAAAAGCGCCTTGCAAGCCACATAATATTCAAATAATGAAAGAAAATATTTTAGAAGCTTATTGTTGTAATGAATTCGGAATTGGCGAATATATTAATGCTGTATGCAAAAAGTATCCGCAAGCAAATTTCAATGTTGACGCATGGATTAATTCAATATATATGCCAACTCCAACTATTATCGAAGCTGCTCAGGCTTTATATATGGGACATAATGTAGAAGAAATATCACGCAATGATGCAAGTGCAAAAAATCCATTTGCTTTATTACAGGTGTTCCTGGTGCAGGTAAAACATTAGCGGGACTAAATATTGCTATTGAACGTCAAAAGGTGGATGAAGATGAACATGCAGTTTTCCTATCAGGAAATGGTCCTCTTGTAGATGTTTTACAGGAAGCATTATGCCGTGATGATGTGATACGCAATAAAACAAAAAAAACTGAGGCTATGCGCAAAGCTAAGGAGTTTATTCAAATCATTCACCATTTTAGAGATGATGCAATAGCTGTTAATACTGCGCCGATTGAACGAGTAGCAATATTTGATGAAGCACAACGCGCATGGGATGAAGTGAATTTGTCCGATTTTATGAAGCGAAAAAAAGGAATATTAGATTTTAATATGTCAGAGCCTGAATTTTTAATAAGCATATTGAATAGACATGTGGGTTGGGCCACTATAGTATGCCTGATTGGTGGCGGTCAAGAAATCAATAAAGGTGAATCGGCCGGAATATCTGGTTGGTTTGAATCGCTTCGCAATAATTATCCAGAATGGGATATTTATATTTCCAATAAAATTACCGATAATGAATATATCAAAAACAATGACTTTGAAACCATTACAGACGGACTTCATTGCTGTATAATCGAGGATTTACATTTATCTGTATCATTGCGCTCTTTTAGAAGCGAGAATGTCTCAGAGTTCGTAAAAGCAGTTTTGGATACTGATGTTAATAAAGCAAAAGCTCTGTATTCACAATTCAAATCTGATTATCCTATCTATATTACAAGAAATTTAGAAAACGCAAAGGACTGGCTGCGTAAAAAAGCTAAAGGGACTGAGCGGTATGGGATTACAGCAACTTCTAGCGCAAAAAGGCTTCGTAGATATGGTGTTTGGGTGCAGAACAAAATCAATGCTCCGGTATGGTTTCTGAATGGAAAAGACGATGTTCGTTCTTCATATTATTTAGAGGAGACTGCTACTGAATTTGATATTCAGGGGCTAGAGCTTGATTGGACAATCGTTTGCTGGGATGCAAATTTGAGGTTTATTGATAATGAATTTCAGTTTTATAATTTCAGCGGCACAAAATGGCAGCATATAGCTAAGTCCGAAAATATCCTATATCTTAAAAATGCTTATCGTGTATTATTAACTCGTGCACGTCAAGGATTTGTTATATTTATTCCGATAGGCGATAAACATGATAATACCATGCTGCCAGAATTTTATAATGGCATATATAACTATTTGAGAGAAATAGGACTAGAGGAATTATAAGTAACGATGCAAGAACTTGTATTTCCTAAAATGCATACTAATCACAGAAGGTGGGAAGCTATGAAAAAACATGTGGGCATTGAGGAGATACTGTCACTTACAACATATAGAGAGTAAAAGTAAATAAGTTAAATTTAAGCGTAAACACTCAGTCTTTGTTTGTAATACAACTAAAAAGACAGGAACACTAAATCACATCAAGACAACGATACATTTCTTATCAAATAACACTAAATACATATAAAAAAATTTTAAGTTTTACAAAGTAAAAATGGATACTTCTCTAATGAAATAAAAAAGGACATTCAAGTGGTTTTAATAACTCCAATCATGTCTTTTTTTTTCGCGTAAACAGGAGATATGTTAATCTTACATATCAATCCTACGAAAACCGCCGTCCGCCTCTTTGCGAAAATTCGCCAAGAGGCGGTGATATTTCTGTATCTGACTTATGAATTATTTCTGACGCTTTATCAAAATCTTAGAAAACGCCGGTTCATAGTTACTGCTTTTCCGAATGTTGATACAAATGTCATACCTATGTCATTAACTGAGGATTTCGCTATATTACAATTGTTCAAGACAAGCCTGAATTTCGGCACATACGGCACGGTCGTTTTCAAACATCTTCGCAAACAAGCGTTTAAGCGTTTCCTGTGTTTCCTTTTGTAACATCAAAGCCGCGGATTGCTGGGTGATAGAATATCCGGTCCTTGGGCCTACGCCAAGCGCGCCCCATATCTTCCATCCAATACCGTGTGTTTCATCATTTCCATCCATGGTATATCGTGCCGCAAAAACATCTTTCAGGCGACTATGTATTTCTTTATTTACGCAAATATCGCATAACAGATTTTCAGCTCCGCAGAATGCTTCTGCCGCGTGCCATCTTGCCTCAATCGGCACACTGTTGATAGCACACATCATGCCGGCAGTGTCCATAGCATTTTCAATCGTAACATGGTCAAGAGCATCCATAATCATGCTTTCAAGCGCCTCATGCTCATCATATGAGAGAGCGGCTACAACGCGTTCAAGAAGTTCTTTGCAGGACATGTCAGACGCAGTACTGCCTGTGATTACAATAGCATCACGCAGCATGGAATACCAGCTGTCCGACAAAGTATGAAGCTTTGAATCCAAGCCATATATAGTATCCGAGTCATAACCCACTGCAAGAACCCATTCCATTTCATTTTCTAACCTCAGCAGAGTCGGAAATCCATTATCCAGAGAGCTTTTCATTGTGGAAAGTACTTCTTCCCTCGCGCTTGTACCGTTAAAGCGCAGATAAGAAAATCCCGCAAAACGTGCCAGCGTGTTAACGAAACTGTCATCCCAGCGCCAGCCATTGGAAAATCCCGGAAGGGTATGCGGATTCACAGTATCATCCCACGGATAATCAAAACCAAACGCCAGAGTCGACGCTGTCAAAAGACAATGATAGATAGACGTCTGGTGACGTTCCAGCAGATTATCCCCGCATGGAGAGCAATGGATACAATAACGGCTGTTCGACACACACCAGTATGGTGTTTCTTCCGTATATCCTTTTGAAATGACCAACGTGGACGCAAGCGCCGCAATGAAGTTATCCGATTCCGCATCTATGGGAAAAGACACCAGATGCTCTAAGATTTTTTTCATATGTCTATTACCATAGCCTTTCTTGTTTAGCGTTCGTGAGATGTATTCCGTAATCACTGAACATATAAAGACTTCCTTTCTTTATTTTTACTTTATAAATTCCGATTTATCTTAATAATTTTAAATTTTCCTCATAAACACTAAGGTTTTGGTATGTTCATACCGTTTAATCTATTACCTTTCCCTTACTTTTGCCCTTATGATCAAAAATAAGGGAAAGTTTTTTTGTTTAGTTTCCACCGACTACTTTATCAAGCAGTTTTGTGGAATTGTGTTTTGATTCTCTTGTTGAGTGTGCGTAAATGTTCATAGTGGTACTTACGTCAGCGTGTCCGAGAAGTTCCTGCACATCTTTTGGTGCTGCACCGTTTGACAACAGGTTGCTCGTGAACGTGTGCCTGAGCAAATGGAAATGAAAGTTCTCTAAGCCTTTTACCTTCTTTCTCGCTGTCCTACACATTTGACCAACTGCACTTGTTGATTCAAACACCCCATCTGCGTGAGTACATACAAAGCCAATTTCTTTGTAATCCTCCGGCTTTTCTTCTGTCATAGGCAAAGCATAAACTTCATAATATGTACGGTCTTTTTCCTTGACGGTTTTGTAATAGTTTAAGCTATACAAGTTTCCGTACTTCAATCGGTTTTTCATTTGCTCCGTCTTTGCTTTACGAAGAATAACAGTCAGAGTATCGCAAATGTCAACGGTACGGATTTTGTTACGCTTTGTAACTCCGATTTCTGTCTTATGTCGTTCACCGTTATATCGCATACTTCGCCTTACTGTCAGATATTGTTCATCAAGGTTAATATCCTGCCAAGTTAAGCCGCATACTTCACCAATTCGCAAACCCGTATAATATGCTATCTGTAAGGGAAGTAATGCAGGATTGTTTTTATCTTTGAGATATTCTGTCAGCTTTAAGTATTGATTGTGAGTAATTGTTTGTGTTTCACTTCCATTATCCTCATTTTCAAAGATATTGACTTCCTCTTTCTTTTCACGCCGTATAACATACTGCATTGGATTGAATGTAATAAATCTTTTAGGAAACACCGCAAACCTGAATGAACCTTGTAATACTGCTGAAAATAGACGCATATAACCTTTGCTTAAAGCTTTGTTGTTTTCATCGCCAAAACTCAACAAGTCCATATATGCTTGCAGATGGTCTGATGTAATACTTTTCAGCTTGCGTTTTCCGATAGAGTGCTGTTTAATACGTCGTACAGTTCCCTCATACGCCATAACAGTTCCATTGCTCAAATTGCCGGGTTTAACTTCCTCCTCAATCCACATATCAAGCAAATCACCGAGCGTTACATTCTTTGACTCGGCAATGAATTTTTTACTTTCATAATCCTCCATTGCCTTACGAAGCATAGCCTGTGTTTCACTCTTGCTTTCTGTGCCTGCAAATTCCTTTTGAACAAGGTTTCCGCTTTCGTCCTCAACATAAAATCTGTAATACCACTTTTTGCCTTTCTTTCTTACTGAACCTTTTGCCATTTTAACTCCTTTCTTTCAGTGTGGAGAAGAAGCAAGCATATTGACATTTAGCAAGTCGATGTCGTACTTATTGTGCTTCGAGTCTTGATAAATGGTGATATGCGCCGCTTATTGTCCACAATGACTCGTGGCAATCGGTACTGTAACAATATGTTGTGTACTTAGATTAACATAATATTTATCTTTTTGCAATAGCCACGATGTTATTTTTTGAAATTCTGTCTTGTCGTATTTCTGATTTCATAAACTTGGGCTATATGGCTTTTTCCATCGTTATCAAATATATGAAGCATACAATCCGCCATTTGCTTAAAGTCCTCAATAGGCTGTTCCATTTCCTGCTGATATACCTTTTCGGAAATATCGCCTGAATTAAGTGCGTATTTAGTCAAAGATGATTTTAATTCCATATCATTCTCTATATCAGCTATTGACTTCATAGCTATTCCGAAATGATTACTCAGTATACTGAACATATCTATAAAACAGCCGAGTATACTTGTCAGCATTTGTTGATGTTCTTGAGCAGGTACATTCTCAATTAACTCAGCTATATAAGCTGTGATATATTTATCAAGCTCTGATTTACATACACTGGAAATATTAAAATCGCTTTCATCACTTAATCCTGTAAGCCATTCCACTGTTGTATCAAGAGCGTCAGCTATGGATATAAGAATATAATTCTTTTTAGAATCAATACCTCTTGCTTCATATCTTTGAATGGTGGATTTATTCACTCCAAGCGCATTGCCAAGCGTTTCCATAGAAATCCCTAATTCTTTACGGCGTTCTTTTATTCGTGTGCCTATTTGTTGTGCAGTGTAGACATTTGTTGTTTCCTCCATTTCTTACCTCCTGTAAATTTATTGTATAAATATTATAGCACATAAAGTTGTTAAATGCAACATAAATTTAAAAATATTTAATAAAAAGTTGCGATTAATATTGACAAATAGTAACAATAGGCATATAATCATAACACAAAAGTTGTATTTTGAATACATAAGAAAGGAGGAGCAACTATGATGAATGTCAAAATAGGTATGACTATTGAAGAAGCGGCAGAATACACAGGTATTGGTAGAAATACTATGCGTAAGTTAGTCGAATGGAATAAATTGCCCGTGCTTAAAGTCGGGAGAAAGAATATCATTCGCACTGACGCACTTGAAAGATTTCTAAGTATCAATCAGGGAAAAAATCTGTTAAACCGCGATGATGTCCGTAGAGTTGAATAAGGAAAGGAGGATAATTATGAGAACTTTTATGATATGGTAATTATGCGGTATTGAAAATATATACTTTCGATATTGCAATAATATTGATTATTTCAAATTTCAGTATTGAAATTTTTAATGTTATATGTCTATTATAAAAAGCAGTATTGATATACCGTAAATTTAATACTGCATCCATACCGAAAACATATAAAATCAATACATATAAAATGATGATAGATGATATTAGTTAAGCTGTCAATCAGAATTATATTTTGAAGCAGTTTAACTTTTAAAATATATAAATAACCGCTTTTGTACTTGCAAGCATAGCATTTGTACTCCCAAATGCCCGATTGTTGGTGGCAAAGCCCCCAATCCCCCAAACGAAAGGAATGATTTTATGAGATACAAAAATAACAAGGTACAGTTTTATCTGTCCGATAAAGACAAGCACAAACTTGACAGACTTGCAGAAAAATCAGGACTTACAAAAACTGCGGTACTGACAAAACTAATTCAAAGCTGTGAGATTAAACCGCTTCCGACAGAGGAATTGCTGAAAATTTACAAAGAGTTAAATCACATCGGAACTAACATAAACCAAATTGCAAGGATTGCCAACGGCAACAGATACATATCCGGCGAAAAGGTGATAGCAATAAATGAAATGATGAGTGATATTTGGCGAAAAATTAAAAGTTTATAAAGCAAAACTCCCGACTACAGTAACATACTGTATCGGGAGTTTTTCGCTTTTAAATATGGTTGAGTTAAAAAGCATATTAGAGAAAGTACATTTTAATGCTTTTTTGCTTTGTGTTCAGCAAGCATTTTTCCTGCAGAGCTTTTTGCTTTTCTTGAAGAAAATTTGCTTACTAAAGTTTTTGCAGCTTTACCAACCTTTCCGCCATGGTGAACAGCCATAATTATCGCCTCCTCACACAATAAAAGTAGTAGTTTTTAGAGTTCCTCTCCAAGAACAATGATATAATTGTTTAGATGCTGTTGCTTGCAATTTGTTTGTTGTGTTCTTTGAATATATTTTCAACAACATCTTTATCAATTACAACCCTATTAAGTACTCGACTGTAATTGCCATTTATGCTTGCACCTATTTTTGTATTAAGATTTTTTAGCATAGTTCTGCTCTCTACGAATTGACTGTTTTAAGCCTTATCATCTGGCTAATATAAATCAAAAAGCACAACTAAAAGAAAAATCTCTTAATTGTGCCTTAGTGACTTCTATGGTCTTAGTGGCTTATATAGCTATATTCTGTTTTCGTCTTAATAACTCAATCACACATTTATATCCGTCTTACAGGTTCGGCAGTGAATAATATTGCTACTGTCATCTGTTATACATAACATTTTATTAAGTACAACACAGACATACAATCTGTTGCGTTTGCTTAGTTTCATTTGCCATATATTATAACTCTTTTTGCTGTTAAAGTCAACAACAAAACGAAAATTTGTTTGCGGTTTATGTAGGTTTTTATTCATCGTCCTCATCATATCAGCTTATATCTACTCTTGGAACACTCTCAATAGCCTTATAGAAATTATTTCAGTTTGTCGTTCGAATGTTAAAAATATTTATTCAATGACGGTATATATACTTAAACTGTTGCCTTTCTTTAATTCTATCTCGACAGTATTTCCGTTTATAATATTAAACTTTGCATTGTCTGATGCAAAGTTTTTAACGCAAAAATTAGGCAACTCAATTTTTTTATTAAAATCCTGTACCGCCGTTAATTCTGCCCTGAATTTACTATTTACAAGATCCCATTCCATATCAATAATACCGCCCTCAAATCTCCAACCCGTAATTTTCCCGCGCTGCATATTATCGCTAAGAGCCGGAAGCAGTTTTATCAATTTCTTTGAGGAATACAAAATCATTTCCTGAACAGCGTTTACATATCCCATACTTGCGTCAAGCTGAATAGGAGCGGCTGAGTCCATTTCCAAAGACAAATCCATTCGCCGCCAATCATTATGCAGCGTAAAAAAATTAGTCTGCATACAGCTTCTTACAAGATTATTCAGACACTCCATTGCTTCATCTCCGCGATTTAACCGCGCATATATTGATGCCATATGCGCCTGCGACCAACCTGTTTGTGCGCTAATATCTCTCAAATCAACCGCTTTTTCAAATGCTGATACTATATCGTCATTTGTTGTTATTTCATCACCCGGAAAAACAGGATATATATGCGACAAATGCCTGTGATAATATCTATCTTCAAAATTGTCATTCTGCCACTCCCTGACGGCTCCGTCTTTATTTACACCATATTCGGGAATTGAATTTACGATGTTTTCCCATATTTTGAGTTTTTCACCGTATATATTGTGCTCAACGCATAACTCGATTAAATTTGTAAACAATTCCTTGATTATCGCCAAATCCATAGTGGAATTAACCGCGCTTGTCATAGGGTGCGCCATATCGCCATTGTCTTTTGGTATGAAATTCAATGGCGTGTTTTCAGGCGAAACGCTCGGATAAATTTTCAACAGTCCGTTTTCATCATACACAATGAAATCCTCGTAAAAATCTGCCGCCGCTTTCATAAAAGGCAAAATAACACTGTGCAGATATTCTTTATCTTTTGTATATGAATAATACTTATAAAAATGTCCGGCTATCCAGCCTGCCGCACCTGTCCAATTTATAATCACCGGTACAAGCTGACACGGCAGCGGCATATTAGGCGTTGTTCCCGCAGGAATAAATATCCCTTTGCAGCCGTACAGTTTTTTAGCGCAATCCTTGAAACTGTCCATATGATTTATATAATACTCAAATAATGCCTTGCTTAATTCTTGCATATTTCCTACATTCGTATGCCAATACATCATCTGTATATTTTCATTTGCCATATTATGGCTCCATATCGCATTGTAATCTCCGCACCACAAGCCGTACATCGAAAACGGCAGAGCGTCTTTTGCGCTTCCCGATATAAACAGATACCGTCCGTAACGCCATATTTTTTCTATAAGCTCATTTGGTGATGTTCCGCTGTATGCGTTCAGCATAAGTTCCTCGTTTGATAAATTATTATTGTCAAACAGGTTAAGCTCCGCACTGTGATACAGCCTGCTGTGTAATGGAATATGGCGATTTAGGAAATATTCATAACTTCCATTTATAATCCCGTCCGTATTCGGATTTTCATTTATAAAAACCTTTATTTTTATAAGAATATCGTCAGCATTTTCTACCTCTATACTATCCTTACCGATTTTTGTCATTCCGTCTGCACATTCGATTTTTGCCACCGCGCCGTATGGGGAATTATCAGTGTTGAGTGATTTATAAATTATGATATTTCCGCTTGTTTTTACTGACGCGTGTTCTTTTACAAAGCTGTATGTATTATTATTTTCATCAGTGCATACAGGTGTGTTAAATGAAAAAACTGCGTTTAAGATAGGTTTATCTGCTTGTATTCTAAGAATTATCATATCGTCTTTTCGTGATACGAATAAATCTTTTTTTATCCATACACCTTTTTCTAAAAACTGCGAGCTTACTTCGCCTGTTTCCATATTGACAGCGCGAAGATAATCAGAAAATCCTGTAAAGCCTGTAAAAGACATATTAAGTTCTGCAAGTGGCAGCGGATAACCGCGCTCATTGTTATATCCGCTTTCTGTAAGCGCATTTGTTAAAATCCAATTTGCCGTATTGAAATCTCTGTTATCCATTGCTTGACGTGTCTTTGTCAGACTTCTGCTTATATCAGGGAGAGGATTACATTCCGTACCCGTCCATAAAGCACTGTGATTTATAAGCACACTTTCGCGTTTTGTGCCGCCGTACACATTTGCGCCTATTTTTCCGTTACCGCTCACCAAACCCTCGCGCCACAAGGCTTTATGCCACGACGAGGGATATTTCATTGTAATTACATTTATGTTTTTATTTGTCAGTTTCATATTATCCTCCTTGAAGTCTTATACTATAAATGCCAATCCGAAATATTCCGAATTGGCATTTATAAAATATAGGGAGAGAGTTAACGCAAAATCTTTGCTTCTGTAAGCGGCTTCATATTCTCTAAACTGTTCCATAAGAACGCTTTAATATAATCTCCGCTTTCAATCGCTGAATTTGAATATGTAATGCTATATTCGTTGGCACTATTAGCCGTTACTGTATGCTTTTCGGTTTTCAATTCCTTTAAAGCTCCGTTTTCATCATACAATGCAATCATCATATTTACGGGTATATCCGTTTCACCGTTATTTTTTATAGCAGAAGTTGCCGTAACTGTTTCTCCTGCGGTTAATTCTGTTTTGTCAAATTCTATTTCACCAGCCGAGAACGGTTCTTCAAATTCTCCCTTTACAACTGTTATTCCTAACAGACCTGCTAAGACCTCGCTTGAAAGACATTCAAAGTCAACGCTTTCTATTTGATTAACCTTGCCAAAGTCAAGAGCGAGAATATTTGAATGTGCTTTGTCGCCAAGCATTTGCACATATCCCGTTTCCGCATACGGTTTTGCTTGCTGATAATTGAGCCAATCGTCAATATTATCAGGGTTTGTAAGCGGAAGTATCTCCTTTGTTCCGTCTTTCATATTGACTGTAATTCTCGCGTTTTCAATTCTGCTCTGCATATTGTTTGTAGATACGCTCAACATAAAATAAATCTTTGAACCGTCTGTATTAACGGGAATATTCATCTTGTCGGGGAACTGATTATATAGCGATACAAAAGCCGCATTGTTTCCCTCTGCTGATGAAATTTCAAAAGGAACGCCTATATCTGTTAAATACTTACCTGATGTAAGATTTAAGCTACTCGGAACACCGTCCGCGCCCCTGTTCGGCTCCCACCAAGCGCGTCCATTCGGAAGAACTGTTCTTTCCGCGTCAGACGACCAATAAAATCTTTCAAGCCTGTAATGCTCGTTACCCTCATAAGTGAGGTCATATGTATTTTGGTGCAGCGTTCTCAAATCTTGATTTACAACGCCATCGAGCGATACTGTCTGATACTGCTCCGCATTATTTGTTACATTATCCTTTAAATCCCAAGCGGTAATCTCGCCGTAAATGGTTTTGTTTACATCTCCGCTTAAAATTGACGTAACCTTGTTATTACCGGGTGTTAAATCAGTTTCGCTTTCAATCGGTACAAAAATTTCATTACTTGCGCTCTTTGCAGCTATTGTTATATTTTCTTCTGTAACTTTGCCGCTTACAGTTGACAATGTAGCATTTAGTGTAAGCTGTTTTTCAGTGTTATTTGTGAGCTTCACTTTTATTCCCGCATTTGCCCCTGCAACAATTTCCATATCGGTTAATTCAACCGCGTCCTTAATTTCAAGGTCAACAGGCAATACTGCTGTCATATCGTTTTTCTCTACCGTAACAAAGAATGTATGGTGTCCTGACTTTTCGCCCAAGTTTACTGTTATTGTATCTGTGCCGATACCATCTGTATTTACAATTAAGCTCTGCGGGTCTGAAATGGCTGTGATTTTGCCGTTTGATTTAACAGTATAATCAGCATTTTTACCGCCGACAGCTTCCGTTTCTATTTTTGCAAGCTCGTCATTTGCATATGTTACTTCAATAACTGCGCCACTTGCGACAGGAGTGATTACGTTTACAAAATTATTTACTGTGTAGTCCGTTATCTCCGCGCCGTTTACCTTAACGCTTGTAATTTTCGAGCTTCTTGTCGGAATGTGCATTTCATAGCTTAAATTTTCTTTTGATGTTACACTAAATTTATCTATGTTATTTTCGTATGTATAGTCATAGCTTACAGCGTCCATTTTTATAGACGCATATTTCCAATCTGCGGGGAAGCCGGGCTTTATATCAGCTTTTCCGTTCGGCACATTCACCTTTACTCCGAATATACCCTCTGCTGCTGTTCTCGCATATTGAGATGTACAGTCTGCAAAGTCAATATGACCGTTATTTGATAAATCAGCCTTTACTATATGCTGAACTGTTCCCTGACCTGCCGAGCTTCCTTTCATAAGGGGAACAAGACAAGCTCTAAACTGTTTCATTCCCATTTCGCGCTGACCGTTTTCAAAATATGCAAGGGCATTATTCATAACCTCCTCAACATACAAGCCGTCACTTGAATAATATTCGGGAAGTCTGTTTGAAGAATACTTAAAATCTATATTGTCCCAAATTTTATCTAAGTTTGCAACACTCGGAACAGCGTAATCGGTAAATCTCATCATTTGATATACCTGCTCGTCAGTCGCAATACCCATATCAACAGCAGTATATGTTGACGATAAATCTGGTGCGGTGTTAAGTCTGCCGTAACCAAAGCGTTCCTTTACTTCTCCAAATACACCCGTGTCAGCGTCCCAAAGCTGCTCGTTCATTTCCTTTTTGATTAAATCAGCTTTTGTTTGATATGCTGTTGCGTCGTCTGTCTTACCGAGCTTCGACGCGATTTTTGCCATTGTATTATATGCTCTCCAAGTGTATGCGGTTGCTATTGAGCCTGCGCCGCCGTTATTCCATTTATTATCGGTATTCCAAGCGTCAAGCCAATTTTCATATAAATTTGTTCCGGGAACCTGCATATAATCGTCCATAAATTTAAGGTGTCCGGCAATAAATTCATATCCGCCCTCCTCTGAAAAGAACGCATCATCTCCCGTCCAATCCCAATACTGCATTATAATGTCTACCATTACAAGGCTCATATTATAGCGTCCGTCGTGAGATGGATATGCCCATATTCTTCCTGTATCTTTCTCCTGTCTTGCAATATAATTTTGAATATTAGTTTTTATTCTGTCGCTCCAGCCTGCATTTACAAAGCAATAGCCGCCGCGCCAGCCGCCTTGTCCGTTATGCCAGCCGATTGCTCCGTGAGTTATAACAGGATTATCCCATATGTTATCCATTGCCATAACCTGAGCGCGCATAGCTGAATTGATGTACGGGTCGGGAGTATCAATTTTTATAGTTTCCGCAACACCTTTGAAATAGCTTATACTATCGTTAAATATTTCTCTTGCGTTTGTCTGATACTCGTTAAAATATTTGTTTTCTGACGGACTATCTGTTGTAATCATCATATATACTGTATTTTCGGTATTACCGTCAGTCGTGCCTACCACCATTGGCTGATTTGCCGCTGTTGAGGTTAATAACGCGTCCACTCCTGAACTGTACATTGACGAGTCCTTTGCGGCATAATTCATTTTTACATTTGATGTGCCGCTTATTGTAGCATATGAGCCTGTGATACTGAATGAATTATCAGTAAAGTTCGGAACGGTTGAATTTGTATCAGACGGACTAAATTCAAGTGCGCTTGAATTTCCACCCGTAGGCTGTTTACTGTCTATTCGATTTCCGCCTGCCGCTGCAACTACCAGCTTATCCTTTACACTGTCGGGAAGCTCCGCTTTTACAAGCATAGCGTCGATTTTGTCCGAGCGTGTATATGTCAGCTTTATTTCACCCTCAAAGGAACTGTCTTTTATGACATATTCCTCGTGTCCGTTTACATATCTTGCAGTTATATTGCTCATTTCATCAAGCCATTTTCCATCCTTTATTCCAAGAAACATATGAGCGAAACGAAAAAAACTTGTGCCTGTACCCGCATTTGATAATACCAATTTCGGTCTGTCGCCGAGATAATAGATATATCTGAACGAGGTTTTGCCCTTATCGTTTGTATGCGCCGCATATATAGGACGCGTATAATTTTTGTTTCCGTTATCAATTTCAAAGCCGCCGTCAACAGGCTTGTATGTAAACGGATTTTTTGTAACTACAACCTTTAAGCTGCCGTTTATATCAGCAGTTGAAGCGGTAACAGTTATGGTCTGTTCTGTTGCTGTGCTGTCTGCTGTAATTATAGCCTTTGCGCTGTCAAAGGTTATGCCGTTATTGTCATATGCTTCCATACTCCAAGAAAAGTCAGTATCTTTAATTTCAATGCCCTTTTGGTCGTATGCCTTTGCAGTATATGTAAAGCTCTTATTTCCGCTTTTCGGTATTTCTATTGACATATCACCGTCTACGGCGATTTCTGATAATACAGGCTTATATACTCTTACTGTCTTGCTTGCGGTTATATCGCCTGATATTGCCTTAATTATAACGTCGCTGTCGCTATTTGCTGTGGCTGTCAGCACTCCGTTTTCAAATGTGATACCGTCTGTCATATTTTCAGCGTTCCAGCCGCTTAATTCCTCTGACGGCATTTCCACTCCGTATTGGTCGAATATTTTTATTGTATAGGTTTCACTTACCTGCGACGCGGTTTGTAACATATCCGATCCGATTATATCTATTTTAGAAGCAGTCATTTTATATGTTTCTATTTCTTCTGAAATTTCGTAAATATTCGGATTATCTTCTAATGCAACCTTTACCTTAAAAGAGCTTGCCGTTGCTGATGAAGTTGAAGAAATAACACCTGTGTTTTCGTCTATGCTTATTCCGCTATCGTTTAATTCTGTTTCATCGGTATTTAAAAGCGACCATTTAAGCGGTATTCCATACGCTTCGCTACCTGCCTTGTCATAGCATTGTGCAAAAAATTCTGTACTGACAGTACCGTTATTTGGTATAGGAAGTTTTTCAGCCGAATTTATTAGACTTACAGAAGCCGCTGAACCTGCCTGCGCTATGGTAATTTTTTTACTGTCATATACCGCGCCGTCATAGCTTAAAAGTCTGATATTGTATTCGCCTGCGTCTGCTTCGGAGCTTACAGTTAAAACGCCTGTTGCGGGATTTAATGTTATGCCTGTCGGTAAATTCTCCTGTAAACTTTCTGTATCATATGAATTATAAAGCTCAAACTTTACTAATTCTTTTGACAGAGGTTCATAGTTTGACAAATCCACACCGTTATATGAAGCTGACTCAACAAGGTAATTTATTGTCTTTGTTGTCCCCTCCGCAGGAATAGAAACCTTGCTTATATCGTCTGCCACTCCGATAGTAACCTCCGTCGGTGCAGGTTTATATACTTTCATATTTCTAACATCAACTGCGCCGGAGCGTATATCGCTTTCACTGTTTACCTTGTTTGTAACATTAAATTGTGAAAATATTGTATTCTTTAAATTTCTGATTACTTTTTCTGATTTTGTCGCTTGTGCTTCCTCGTCTGTACCTGCTGCTTTAGTATAGCCGACCATACTTGTTGTTCCGTTTGCAAGAAATTTCACATTATACCATTGGTTTGCTGTCGCGCCCTGATACATCGTTTCATAACTGCTCGGATTACCTATTTTGGTCTTGATTTTTTCACCGTCAAATATTATCGTTGGTCCGAGCTGTGAGCCACCGTACAACTCTACAACACCTGAATTTTCGTCTGAAAATCTTACATCAAATTCTGCGACATATACGCTGCTGCCGGGAATTGTGTTGTCAACCTTTCGTGTAATCTTTTGTTCTGTGTCTGCTGCTGTATAGCGCATATACGGAATTTCCTCATCGGTTAAGATTTCCATATTTCCTGTCTTGCCCGTCCACTTGTTATTTTCCGAAGTAAAATTTTCGTTCAGATACATCTGCAATTCTTCCGCGCTTACATTCAATGCAGCAGTTGGAATAAACGCGCATATCATCTGCAAAGATAATACAGCGGATAAAATACGTTTTAATGCTTTTGCTTTCATAGGTCTGCCTCCTTAAATTATTTCTTAAATTTATTGTTAATTTTATTATACAATATCATTTTGCTTTTGTATATGTCAAAATAATGCCTATTTTATGATAAATTCACGCATTTTTATATTGCGTTGATTTCCGCAATATGATATACTAAAAGCAGGGGGTGAACGTATGAATAAAACTATCCGATATTCTTCGTTTGAAAATAAATTTGAGGTGATATACAGGAATGAAATTCCTACAATTCAAATGCCGCCGCATACGCATAATGCGATTGAATTGTATATAAGTCTGACGCCACTGTCAAATATACTGCTCGGTGATAATGTAATGCCGCTCAAAGAAAATTCGCTGCTTATAATACCGTCATATTGTATTCATCAGTTTACACAACTTCCTGACTGTGAGTATGCGCGATATATTATAACTATCAGTACGGAATGGCTTGAAAATTTTATAGCGGACAATAAAAGATACAGCTATTTTACTGATACAAAAAAACCTATCGTTATTACTCTTGATGATAAACAAAAAGCATTATTGCTTAATCGTATGCAGGATTTTATCGCCTGTAAAAACAACGATACCTTTTCTGAAATATCAATATTTTTTGATATTCTGAAAATTATAGACGGATTGATTTATACTCACGCTGAAAATGACGAGGTGGAAAAGAGAGTTACAGGAACGCAGCAAACGGTAAATCAGATTATTAAGTACATAAATGCTCACCTTACAGAGAATATTCGCCTGGCAGATATAGCGGATAAATTTTATCTGACACCCAATCATATATCAAGAATATTTAAAAAGCATACGAATACGCAAATAAGCAATTATATTATTTTACAGAGAATTACAAAGGCAAAACAACTTTTTCGTGAGGGATTTACAGTTGCGGAAGCGCAGACAGCAACAGGATATTCAAGCTATGAACATTTTTTCCGTACTTTCAAAAAGAATGTCGGTATGACACCAAAGGAATATATAAACGCTTATTATAATCGTGAATAGATAATTATACAGAAAAAAATCAAGTCTTACCATCAATAGTGGAAAGACTTGATTTTTTATTATTGATTTTCTAATAATAATTTTCTTGCTATTGTAAACATAGCCATATCAACGGTGGGAATGTCGCGGTAACAGGTGTCAAGCGAAAATTGTTCATCATAGTTGAATGATGAATTAACGGATTGATATATTTTTTCATAAGCCACTTTGATGGCGGTATGTATATCCATTCCGTTTTCAACCTCAATGATGACGTCCGCAAGCAATACCTTTAATTTTTCTTCTGCTTGCGTGTACACATCAGGTCTTAACATCATATCGCGCATATTGCGGATTGCGTTCTGTGCTATGGGTGATAATATCCCATAACCGTGTCCATTCGTTTCTCCTGCGATTACCGCTTTTCGTATTCTTGTGTTCGCATATCCTGCTGCTAATGTGTAGCCAAGATTGCCATTTTGTACCTCGTCAAGAATATCACTAATTAGGTTTTCAACAATTTGTAGTTGTTCCTCTGTTGCATTAAGTGGGGTGGTTTCTCTTAGAATTTCTGCCGAAAATGCAGTTGTACTTGTTATTGTGATTATTGATAATATAATTGCTATAAACTTTTTCATTATTCATTCCCTCCATAAACTATATCTGTAAGTATGATTTCATCAATCTGATGTGCTATTGTATTCATACGCTGTACCCATTCCATTTGATTTTCTGATTTTAGTTTTTCTGTAACGCCGTATTTCTCTTTATATTTGGGTAATAGTGTTTCTTTTAACTTATTCGCCTGTGCATCAATATCGCAAAGATAATCATTCAATTTACCAATTATAAAAAGAGTGTTATAGAATGTCCTGCGGTGATTTTTTAGATATGTTCTGCATATCATACCATATTTACCTATAGGCTTACATTTAGGAACAGTCAAGTTTGGAATATAATAATCTCCGATTTTTGTATAAGTCCCTCCGTTTTGTTCAAATAATGATTTCATTTTTAAATCCTCCAAAATAATTTATTCACACATATGTTACAGTTTTTCAATTACCACATTTTATTATAATTTGTTATTAGATTTTCTTTCCCTTAATATTTCCCTTATCAGTGTTGACAAATGAAATAAAAGAGTATAAACTTAAATGAGTAATTACGGTGAACATACTGCGATAAATCCTTTATTTATGAGGATTTCACGGTGTGTTATTAACACACTGTAATAAATGATAAAATACTAAGAATTTATAAAATTCAAATTCCTATTTAAAAAATTATAACATAGACTGCTAACAAATACAATACATCACTCCGACATTTTATCCCAATTTTTTATCATAAAATTATTTGTTTCCGGTTAATACTGTTTATTGACCGCTCAAAGCTCTTGTTTTGATGTGTGTGTTTTTCATACGTTCAATAAGAGCATTTTTTTATTTCAAAATCACGGTCATTGCTTTAACCGCTGTTATATGGTATAATTAAAAGCAATTATAAAAACAAAACGGAGAAAAAGCTATGAAAGATACGGAACAAAAAAGAGCCGCTAAGGAATTTGCAGAATATTGGAAAGACAGAGGCTACGAAAAGGGCGAAAGTCAGCCATTTTGGCTTGAGCTTTTGGGAAGTGTGCTTGGTGTTGAAAATCCCGCTCATTTTATTTCATTTGAGGACAATGTTATGCTTGACCACACCAGTTTTATTGACGGCTATATCCCTACGACTCACGTTTTAATTGAGCAGAAAAGCAAGGACAAGGACCTGCGGAAAGCGATTAAGCAATCAGACGGGACATTTTTAACGCCATTTCAGCAAGCGAAAAGGTATGTAACAGAATTACCGCTTTCAAAGCACCCCCGTTTTATTGTGGTATCCAATTTCAGCGAGTTTTTAATCTA
>CAJUFV010000225.1 GCA_910585795.1 uncultured Clostridia bacterium
TATAAATTTTATAAAAAAAATAATAGATATATTGCTTTTTTGGAAGAAAAAGAGTAAAATATACGGTGAAAGACTAATAGGGGGGGAATTTAATGTCAGGCGGCAGTTATTTTTTGACTGTATTTAGTATAATGCTGCAGGTGTTTTCACTGTCAATAGGCATTTATTATCTTATAATTGGATTAATTGGTTTTTTGCCCATGAGGGATAGAAATAAACAAATTAAGAATGAAATACATAAATTTGCGCTTATAATTTCAGCACATAACGAGGAAGCAGTTATTGCTAATATGGTAAATTCACTGCGTCAGCTTGATTATCCTAGTGACGCGTATGATAT
The DNA here is from genome assembly GCA_910585795.1 of uncultured Clostridia bacterium. GTDB lineage: Bacteria > Bacillota > Clostridia > UBA1381 > UBA1381 > Hominilimicola. Next base: position 341 of record CAJUFV010000225.1, read on the forward strand.
TTTTGTTATCGCAGACAATTGTACCGATAATACGGCGGCGGCGGCAAGAGAGGCCGGCGCTCAGGTTTGTGTGCGTGATGTTCCGTCGCTGAGAGGTAAGGGTCACGCTCTGGAGTGGATGTTTGAAAAGCTGTATCAAATGGATAAACAGTATGATTATATATCTGTTTTTGACGCTGATAATCTTGTGGACAAGAACTATCTGCGCGCTATGAATGAACGTGCAAATCAGGGTTTTAAGGTTATTCAGGGCTTTTTGGACAGTAAAAATCCTTATGATTCGTGGATTACGGCGGCATATTCTTTCTGCTTCTGGAGTATAAACAGAATATTCCAGCTGTCGCGCTATAAAGCAGGTCTTTGCTGTGAATTATCCGGGACGGGCTTTGTTATTGCTGTAGAGGTACTCAAAAAACTGGGCTGGGGAGCGACATGTCTTACAGAGGACATGGAATTTACAATGAAACTTGCTCTTAATGATGAAAAAGTTGCTTTTGCCTATGATGCAAAGGTATATGATGAAAAGCCTCTCACATTGCGTCAGTCGTGGCGGCAGCGTGTGCGCTGGATGCAAGGTCACTGTGATGTGGCTTCAAGATATTTTTTTAAGCTTATAAAAAAAGGTGTTCGTGAAAGAAAGCTCAGCTGTGTTGACTGCGCGGTTTATCTTGTACAGCCGATACGTATTATAGCAACCGGAATAATAACATTTTTTGCGTATGCGCAAACGTTTCATCCGGATGGTGATTTAGGTTTTGTACAGATTGCATATCTCTTTAATAATTCACCGGTGTGGACGGCCATATGGAACATAATAGTAGTAATACAATTCTGTTATACGCCTTTTGTAATATGGTATGAGCGACGTGAGTTCAGGCCTAAAATGATTTTTTATTATTTTACATATATAATATATAATTTCACGTGGATTCCGATAGCCATACAGGGTATGCTAGGAAAAAATAAAACAGAGTGGTCTCATACTAAGCATACGCGTACAATAACTATGGAAGAGCTTGCAGAAAATATGAAGCTTAACCGCTTGTCGTAGAGTGAATTAAATTCCGGAAAATTAAAAAGCGTCTCTTTGTAATATAAGAGACGCTTTTATTTGTGTTGATAAAAGTTTGTTAATGAAGTCTAAATATGACTTTGTTTTAAATATTTTTCTCTTGTAGCCATACCGCCGCGTATATGACGTTCAGCTTTATTCTGTTCAAGCACTGCCTGCGCTTCCTTGTATAGTGAGGGATTTATCCTTGAAAGACGCTCATGCACGTCTTTATGTACGGTAGATTTGCTGATATTAAAGACTCTGGCTGTTTTGCGGACTGTGGCATTATTGTCAATTATGTACTGTGCCAGTTCAATTGCCCGCTTTTCAATATAATCCTTCATTCTCCCACCGACCTTTCTGTAAAACATATATATGTGTTAAAGGCCGGAATTATGAAATGAAAATGCGGAGAAAATATAAGGACATATCATTTGCCGTAATAATTGAAAATAAAAGACATATTGTTTTAAAAACAATATGCCTTTTACTGTTCTGTTACAGAAGTTTTTGAAGTCTTTCATTTACAGCAAGAAGAAATTCTTCTGTATTTACTTTCTGTTTGTTTTCCAGAGTGGAAAGAGCCGCGAGGTCACCGGTCATTACGCCGTCCTCGATTGTCTGTATGGTAGCTTTTTCGAGACTGTCCGCGAAGCTTACAAGCTCAGTCAGCTTGTCCAATTCTCCTCTTTTACGCAGCGCGCCTGTCCATGCGAATAATGTAGCTACTGAGTTTGTGGAGGTCTTTTCGCCTTTAAGATGCTTATAATAATGACGCTGAACTGTTCCGTGCGCCGCCTCATATTCATATATACCGTCGGGCGATACAAGAACGGAGGTCATCATGGCGAGTGAACCGTAAGCGGTGGCAACCATATCGGACATAACATCGCCATCATAGTTTTTACATGCCCATATGTAGCCGCCTTCTGAACGGATGACTCTGGCAACAGCATCATCAATAAGCGTATAGAAATATTCAATACCTGCCTCATCAAATTTTTCTTTGTATTCATTATCAAATATTTCCTGAAAAATATCCTTGAAGTGATGGTCATATTTTTTTGAAATAGTGTCTTTTGTGGCGAACCATATATCTTTTTTCATGTCAAGAGCATAGTTAAAGCATGCTCTCGCGAAGCTGGAAATAGACTCGTCCCTGTTATGGACGCCCTGAATAATACCGTCCTCATTCGCGAAGTCATATATAAGCTCGCGCGTTTCACTGCCGTCTGCGGCTGTTGTGACAAGCTCTGCCTTGCTTCCGGCTTTGACCCGCATTTCCACATTCTTATAAATATCGCCGTATGCGTGACGAGCGATAGTTATAGGCTTTGTCCATGTAGGAATATAAGGTGTAATTCCTTTTACAAGAATAGGGGTACGGAATACTGTACCGTCAAGCATGGCACGGATAGTTCCGTTGGGTGATTTCCACATTTCTTTAAGGTTATATTCTGTCATTCTTGCGGCATTAGGAGTGATTGTCGCGCATTTTACCGCGACACCGTATTTTTTTGCGGCGTTGGCGCTGTCAATTGTTACCTGGTCATTAGTTTTGTTTCTGTATTCAAGGCCGAGGTCATAATATTCTGTTTTTAGGTCTATGTAAGGCGTAAGAAGAATATCCTTAATCATCTTCCATATAATTCTTGTCATTTCGTCGCCGTCCATCTCGACAAGCGGCGTATTCATCTGGATTTTTTCCATTGTCAATCATCCTTTCATATTAAAATAGGGAGCCGTTTATAAGCCCCCTTACTTATTTAATATATTAGCACATCTTTCTCATGATGTCAATGTTCAATTCGACAAAACATGCGGATATTGTAATGATTTTAAAAATCATATTTTTTTATTGCAAGAATAGCGTCTTTTATTAGTGATAGCTGATTTTGACTCATACCTGTCACATCAACTTTTATATTTTGCAAAAAGATATTTATGTTGTCAGAAGCTAAATCCTCGACAAAAGTATCAATAGAGACATCTAATGCTTTTGCGATTTTTATTATCATATCAAAATGCGGTGTATGTATACCTCTTTCAAGTCTTGAAATATGCTTTTGTGATATGCCTGTCATATCTGCAAGCTGTTCTTGTGTTAATTTTTTTGATATTCTGCGTTTCTGTATTCTTTGCCCTATATTTTTTAGAATTCTATCTTTTTCAAAATCCATATCTGTAACCTCTAACTTAAAATATTATTACAAAATTATTATACAGAATTATTTATATTGACAAAACATCGTAAACAACGAA
>CAJUFV010000226.1 GCA_910585795.1 uncultured Clostridia bacterium
GAAAAAATTTTATATAATGGACTTAATAAATTATTATAGGAGGATTTTCCATATGAAACTATTTGTAGATACTGCCAATGTCGATGAAATAAGACAGGCAAATGATATGGGCGTTATTTGCGGCGTTACCACAAATCCGTCGCTTATCGCAAGAGAAGGCAGAGATTTTGTGGAGGTCGTAAAAGAAATCACCACTATTGTTGACGGTCCTGTAAGTGCTGAGGTCATTTCTCTTGACGCTGATAAAATGGTTGAAGAGGCAAAGCCGCTCGCGGCAATCAACAAAAATATTGTTATTAAAATTCCTATGTGCGCTGAAGGTCTTAAAGCCGTAAAACAACTGGCTAAGCTTGGAATCAAAACAAATGTGACTCTTATTTTCTCAGCAGCGCAGGCGCTTCTTGCCGCAAGAGCCGGAGCTTCGTTTGTAAGCCCGTTTTTAGGAAGGCTTGATGATATTGGCTCAAACGGTATGATTTTAATTGAAGAAATAGCAGACATTTTCAAGCTTCATGATATAAAAACAGAAATAATTGCCGCAAGCATAAGAAATCCGATTCATGTTATTGACGCCGCAAGAGCCGGCTGTGATATAGCTACTGTTCCTTATAAGGTAATAGCGCAGATGATTAATCACCCTCTTACTGACAAGGGTATAGAAAAATTTCTTAAAGACTGGGAAACAGTACCAAAGAAATAATATAAAAATAACCGTTCCTTAAAGGAACGGTTATTTTTATATCCCGCAATATCAATAAACAACTACCGGGTCACCGGGAGAAATCCCCTCATAAATCTTTTTTGCAACACTGTAAGGAAGATTTACACACCCATGTGAGCCATAGCCTTTATATATATTTCCTCCAAAGGACGCGCGCCATGTCGCGTCATGCAGTCCTATGCCGCCGTTGAATGGCATCCAAAAGCTCACAGGAGTAGCATAGTCCTCTCCCCTTAAAGTCACATTTTTATCCTTGTACTTCAGTCTGTATATACCAGTAGGAGTAGCACGGCGTTTTGTAGGGTCTCCGGATACCAAATCAGTTTCAAGCACTTTATTGCCGTCTTTGTAATACCACAAATGCTGCGCTCCTATACTCACCTCCACATATGTTCCGCCTATATCGTTTTTATTACCATGCGCCTGAGCGCGTTGAATATATATCGGCTCACGCTCCGTTGTTTCACCGTTCCATATAAGACCTGCCAGCTCATTTGCTTCCTTTTCGCTGTTTATTTTCCATCCGTAATCGCCGCCTGACACAGTGACCTCGGAACCACTGCTTGTTTTAAAAACTCTTTCTCTTCCTATTGTATTATACTTATCAGCAAGAGTGTTAACAAACTCTTTTACCTTATCATTATCAATATTTACACTTTTTTCTCCTATTATGACCCAATCCTTTATGGTATTACCGTCAACAACGATATTTTCTTCCCCGCGCTTGTACGTAATCTTCGAGGATACAAATTTATTTGCCAGATTAAGAACTCCCTTTACTGTGTCCTCACCGTCAAGGCCGATATAACATCCTTCCTTTTCCAGAGACATTCCCAAATACAGCTCTTTTATCTTCGCCTTTGCACGCTGGTAAACATCATTTACACTCACAATATTGCCGGCGTTAATATCTGTCACATGATACTGACCGTTTTCATAATATATACCTGTTACAGCCTCTTTTGCGCCGTCCCTTGAATCTTTTGCAAACGAAAGCTGGGTAATACGGTTATACAGAGTATCCTTTGTAAATGTAACCTCAGTTTCCAGCGGAAGCGTATGAGTTTTTATTCCTACAATCCACATAAATGGATTTTGCTCTTCCATAAGCTCATCAATATTTTCCGCCGGAGAGCATTTTAGATTTATTTCCTTACCCGTCACATATTCCTCAGCGCCGTCTTTTTCATAAAATGTAAATTTATAATTTTCTATATCATTCTCTATCTTTTTCTTCGCTTCCTCCACGGTCAAATTGGAGCAGTCAAAGCTTCCTATCTCTGTCCCCAAAAAGAAACGGTTTCTATAATAAGCCGCTCCGCCCAAATATCCTGACACAATCAGAACCGCAATAATTAACAATGTAATTAATGCGCCCTTTTTATACTTCTTTTTTCCTGCGCTAACATCATTATTCGCGCCGTCACTGTTTTCCATCTTATTCACTGTTTTTTTTAATTCCTCCGTGCTGTTTACCTGTTCATTTTCTTTTTCCATATTATATATTTCCCCCTGTTTTTCATAACTAAACCATTATATCGCTAAATTGATAATTCGTCAATGCGTATTTAACGTAAAAACAATAATTTACCGATATATAAATAAATATGCACAATAAAAGCATTAACAACAATATTCATGTAACTATTTAATTTTATAATAACAACAGCATATTACAGTATTCACTGTAATATGCTGTTGTACTTAATATATCTAGATACAAATTTATTCTTTAATAAGCTTAGAATACATATATTTACGCTTCATTTTCACGAAGTCTGTCTATTATACTTTGCTTCTCAACTACTTTCAGCACTGGCAAAGGCAGTAAAATCCCTATGACTAAAAGTATCGGAATAGTTATAATAAGCGGCAAAATTGTAAACTGATATGTGAAGAACCACAGGCTTTGTGCAATAGTATCGGCCAGCAATACCGAAACTGAAGCGCCTAATATAACAGATACAATTCCAGAGCTGGCGGTATACATAAGTCCCTCAGCTATAAGCATTTTCTTAAGCTGCTTTGACGTCATGCCTATTGACTGAAGCATTGCAAACTCACGCTTTCTTGTAAGTATACTTGTAAGTATTGAATTGATAAAATTCAGTACTCCTATAAGTCCTATTATCAGGCTAAGTACTCCGCCTACTATCAGCACTGTGTTTTGCATACCTTTAAATTCATTTGCCCTTATCTGCTTTGATGAATATGACATTACAGGCTCAACATTTTCTGTATAGTTCCTCAAAAACGCGTCCATAGCAGGTTCAAAGCCCTCCTCAACATCATATACATACATCATTATGCCCGGATTTGAAACCATTGTTTTATACACCTCAGCAGGAAGATAATATGAATAGTCAAATCCAGTTCGACACGAGTTTGTAAAGGTATTTATCTCAACCTTCGCCATAACCTCATAACTGTATTCGGTGTATTCATTGTCCGCCATAGTTGCGCCATCACCCTTATTATTACATAGCGTTACAGTATCGCCTATATCGTAATGCGAGGTTTCCCATATGGGTTCATGATTATCGTCCGTACCCACGCCTTCTAAAATATATTTTCCTGTTTTCAGCTTGTCGTAGTCAATCTCACCCTCAAGTACGTTTAAATTACCAAGCGGAAAATCCTCCAAGCCATAGACCGCGCAGAAATAATTTCCATCGTCATCTTCATTCACACGAATATACTGCGTATTTCGTCCGCCTGGCTTAACACGGAAACATTCTGCGTCTCTTATATCGGCAAAGAAGCGGCCGCCCTGTTTAAAACCACTCTGCTCCCCAATCGCGGAAATCATACTTTCGCTTACTGTGTCGTCTTCTCCTCTATAGGTATAACTCACAAGATTCGCGTGTGAGACAAGATAATCTGTTTCCACAAATGTTGATAAGAATTTATCCATATCAAAACCAAGGCTAATCGTATAAATTGTATTGAAAAGTACAAGTGACAATGCCATTGATACTATTACAAGCACTGTACGTTTCTTGTTTCTCCCCAAATTCGCAGCCGCCATACCTCCTATTTTCGCGCCTTGGCGTGATTTGCGTTTTTTCTTTTTCATATTTGTATTATCAGTATATCTAACAGCCTCTACAGGCGATACACTTGCCGCAATACGTCCAGGCTTCGCGGTGCTTATCGCGACTGTTATAAGCGCAAAAATCGTACTTCCGATAAAGATAATCGGATTTGCGCTTGTTGTAAACGCGGCTCCTGCATATGTGCTTTGATTCATAATAAGCGGCACAATAGCAGTTCCAGTAAAATACCCCGCAATAAGTCCTATCGGAATACCGATACACGAAAGAAACATCGCCTGACGGCGTATAATTTGCTTTATCTGCTTACCTGTTGTTCCTATTGTCTTTAACAGTCCGTAAAAACGTATGTCTTTAATAACAGAAATCTGAAAAATATTATATATTATCAAATAGCCTGTAAATATTACCAACGCAAGCGCCGTGATTACAGCCATTACAGTCGGTAAATCCAAGCTGAAATTGCTTGACATATACGACCAGTTTACATTAGATGCAATAAAATTCAGTGCGGTTTCGTCCATTGAATAACCACTTTCAGTTATTATACGCTCCAGCTTACCTTCCAGATTAAATGAGTTTTTAAACATTACATAGCTGTTTATAACCCCTGTCATTTCATATGTTTCTCTGTAATTATTATAAAGCTCGTCAATGTGCGCGTCCATATACGCTTTTGAAACTACCATAATAGAAGCCATTTCAAATGTCGGATCAGCCTCCCACCAGCCTGATAATACGAAATCGCGCTCAACAATTTCACCATTATGAATTCTCATTTTAAATGTTACAGGTGTTCCCACCTCCTCCGGAAGTCCAAGCAGTTTCATCGCCCTTGTATCCATGATAATCTCATTTTCTTTTTCAGGCTTATGACCATGAGTGGGCACACAGAATCCCAGCTCTATTCCAACGTCATTCATATAATAAATTTCCGCGTGGCGCTTTAAAAGCTCATCGCTTATAACCTCATCGCATATTATCCTGTTATATGAAATTCTGTCAATAAGCTCATGCTCTTTTATATTTTCAAACTGGTCTTCTGTTATATACTTTAAATGCACCATGCCATCACCGCCAGCTTGACGCATAGTTTGCTTTTGTATATTTTCAACCATTCCGCTGCCGACTGTAAAAAGCGCTGTGAACAGTATAGACGTAAGAACGATTGCGATGACCGCTATTATGTTTCTTGACACATTAGCTCTAAAGCTTCTGCTTGAAAGACGGCGGATTACTTTTTTACTGTTTACATTAAGCATTGTTACCACCTACAATTCTTCCGTCTTCTATTCTGATTATTCTGTCTGCCATCTGCGCGATTTCCTCATTATGTGTAATCATAACTATAGTCTGAGAAAATCGCTCACTTGTCACCTTTAAAAGCCCCATAACGTCAAGACTTGTTTTGCTGTCAAGATTGCCCGTAGGCTCATCCGCAAGAATAATAGCCGGCTTTGACGCAAGAGCGCGGGCAATCGCTACCCTCTGCTGCTGTCCGCCTGAAAGCTGATTAGGAAGATTATTAACCTTTTCTGTAAGTCCAAGTGTTTCCATTATATTATCAATATGTCTTTTATCAAGCTTATTTCCGTCCAGCTCAATTGGAAGAACAATATTTTCATACACGTTAAGCACCGGCACAAGATTATAGCTCTGAAATATAAAACCTATTTTTCTGCGTCTGAAAATCGTCAGAGCATCATCTTTTAACGCAAAAACATCTCTGCCGTCAACCTCTACCTTCCCGTCCGTAGGACGGTCAAGCCCTCCAAGCATATGCAAAAGCGTCGATTTTCCGCTTCCTGATGTACCTACAATCGCCGCAAATTCACCGTTCTTTACTGATAAGTTTACTCCGTCAAGCGCCTTCACCACAGTCTCACCGCTGCCGTAAATTTTTTTTAAGTTTATCGTTCTTAAAATATCCATAGTTATGACCATTCCTTTCCGCTGCGCTACAAGGCACAAAAGGTTATGAAACCAAAACAGTAGAGCAGCATTCCAAATTTTGTGTTAAAATGATACTTGAAGATGCAGGCACACTACACAGCACGTGGAGGTGAGTGGGAACAGCCATTTTGACTGACCGCATAGTTATGTGTGCCGGATACTCTTTCAAGCACA
>CAJUFV010000227.1 GCA_910585795.1 uncultured Clostridia bacterium
GCGATGGATTTCCCTACCCAGTTCCTCGGAACAACACAATCAGCTATACCGTAATCTTCAGATATATCTATTAAATCCATAAATTTATTTGAAAGAAGACTCGCCGCGACCTTCTTCCCCGCATCCCACTCCGGAATAATTACCATATCTGCGCCGATTTTTTTCAAAACTTTTTCATGCTGATTATCACGTGCCTTGCATACAATCTTTTTTACTCCCATTTCTTTAAGCATGAGTGTTATAAGCACACTATCTGTCAAATGGTCTCCAACAGCAACAATAACACAATCATAATTTCTTATCCCAAGCGACTTAAGCACATTCTCTTCTCTCGCGTCACCACATATAGCGCTTGTAACCTGATTCGCGATTAAATTTATTTTTTCCATATCTCTGTCTACCGCAAGAACCTCACAGTCCATTTCAGCAAGCTGCAGAGCGGCTGCCATACCAAATTTACCTAATCCGATTACTGTAAATGTTTTCATCGTTTCCTCCTATTATCCAACAAGAAATTCTCCGTCCGGATATTTTATTCCATTTGCTTTCTTTGTATGAGACATAAATACAAGGCTTATTGTCATTATTCCTACACGTCCAAAAAACATATATAATATGAGCAATATCTTTGTCAATGTTGAGGCTGTTTCTGTAATTCCGGCAGTTAATCCTACAGTACTGTAAGCAGATGCCGTTTCATACATAGAATTAAGCAGCGAGTGTCCATCCGCCAGACTTATAATAACCGCTCCTGTCACAACTAAAACAAGCCATAATACCATCAATGCCATTGCATGCACAATAGTTGTATAACCTACTCTTCTGCCAAATATAACAACCTCTCTTCTTGCGCTAAGCACTGTTTGAAGAGTCATAAATACAAGAAATATCGTTCCTATCTTAATACCTCCCGCAGTCGAACCTGACGCGCCTCCCGCCATCATAAGAATAATTCCCCAAACCTTTGACGCATCTGTCAAATTATTCTGTCCCAAAGCATCAAAACCAGCTGTTCTTGTTGTCACCGACTGAAAAAATGAAGATAATATTTTCTGTACAGTGCCGCTGCTTTTAATTGTCAGCGGATTAGCATGCTCTAAAACAAAATATACCGCTGTTCCCGCCGCAAGCAAAAACACTGTTGCCGCAAGAACTGATTTTGAATACATCGTAAGTTTTTTCCATTTTCTTTTGCGCAGTATATCCTCCCAGACAATAAAACCGAGTCCGCCTATTATTATAAGTCCGGACAATACAAGAAGCACAAGCGTGTCATTTTGATACGACATAACACTCTGACCGTCACCTATTATATCAAAACCGGCATTACAAAAAGCCGAAACAGAATGAAATATACTAGACCATATTCCTTTCACTATCCCATATTTCGGAATAAATCGCAAGGAAAGAAGCACTGCTCCCACAAATTCCACTGCCCCGGTTATTACCAGAACATGCTTTGCAAGCTTTACCACACCCTCAAGAGTCCCCATGCCCATTGATTGAGCAATAAGCATTCTATTTCTTAAACCAATATATTTGTTTGTCATGAAAAAAACAAAACATATCACTGTCATAAAACCCAGTCCGCCCAACTGAATAAGTATCAGTATTACAGCCTGACCAAAAACACTGAAATACGCTCCCACATTCACAAGTGAAAGTCCTGTTACACAAGTAGCGGAAGCCGCTGTGAAAAGAGCTGTTAAAAAAGATGTTTGGCGGCCGGATTTTGCAGCCGCTGGAAGCATCAGCAAAACCGCGCCTATCAATATAAGAACCGCAAAACCCATAGCTATACGTCTTGCAGGATTTATACGCTTTGTAAATAATGTAATCATCAATAAATTCACTTCTCCACACAAATAATTATGATTTTTTCCACATATATGCCGAACAAAGTACAAGTATAGGATAAAATTCAAGCCTGCCCACAAGCATTCCAATACACATAACAAATTTTGAAAGCATAGAAAAATCAGCAAAATTACCTGTAGGTCCAACTTTGCCTAGTCCTGGTCCGATATTATTCATAGTTGCAATTACAGATGTTACTGTAGTAGCAAAATCCTTATTGTCAAAGCTTACAAGTAAAATTGATACCCCCGCAAAAATAACATAAAGCACAAAATACGCCAGCACTCCATGTACAGTCTGGTCATCTACTTTTTTACCGTCTGTTTTAACAGAAAAAATACTTCTGGGGCTTGCCGCCTTTCTTACTGCCTGTTTTGCCGTACGCGCAAGTATAACAACTCTAACAACTTTAAGCCCTCCGCCGGTAGAACCGGCACTGGCTCCCACAATCATAAGCATCACAAGTATTATCTGAGACATCATAGGCCACAAAGTAAAATCAGCCGTCGCATAGCCTGTAGTAGTCATTATTGATGATACTTGAAAAAATGAGCTGCGAAATGCTTCGTTAAAATTATTATACATCGGTAAAATATTTATCGCAATAATAAGCGACGAACACAGCATTATACACACATACCACTTAACCTCGTCATTTCCCTTTATTTGTGAAAACTTACGTATAAGCAATAAATAATATATATTAAAATTCACTCCGAATAGCATCATAAACACGGCTATCACATAATCAATATACGCGCTGTTATAATATGCGATTGAAGCGTTCTTTATTCCGAAGCCTCCGGTTCCCGCCGTCCCAAAGGTGTGTACTATACTATCGAACAACGGCATTCCACCGAAAATCAAAAAAATGATTTCCAGAACTGTGAGCGCTATATATGTAAGATACAAAACTCGAACCGTAAACTGCCATTTGCTGGCAAATTTACCCACAATAGGTCCGGGCATTTCTGCCCTCATCATATACGTAGCCCTAGTATCCTTTGACGAAAATATTGCCAAAGCGAACACAAGCACTCCCATACCACCGAGCCAATGCGTAAAGCTACGCCAAAACAACAGACTCTTACTCATCTGTTCCACATTACCTAATATTGTAGAGCCTGTTGTTGTGAAACCTGAAACTGTTTCAAAAAAACAGTCAATATATTTTGGAATTTGTCCGCTCATATAAAAAGGCAGGGCTCCGATAACAGAAATTAAAATCCATCCCAATCCTACTATAACCATTCCCTCACGCACATAAAAACTTTTATTTTCCGGCATTCTGAATGATGTGATACTTCCACAAAAAACAGATATAATAATAGGTATCAGATAAGACAATACAATTTCTTCTCCATAATATACGGATAAAAGCATAGGAATAAACATCGCGGCCGCTATTATCAGCAAAATCCGTCCTATAGTATAGGCTATCATTCTGTAATTCATAAACTACCTCTTCATGTTAATATCAGTTTTTTTCAAGTATATCAGTAAGTGTTCTTATTCTCTCCGTTGTAACAATAACAACTGTATCTCCAACTGTAATTGTGCTGTCTCCGTCAGGAAGAAACATTTTGTTATTTCTTAATATTGCCGCTATAAGCACATTCTTTTTCATATTTATCCGGGCAAGCGGCTTTGCCGTCAGCGCGGATTCATTATTTACTATAAATTCCATGGCCTCAGCACGATTATTTACAATTCTGTAAAGCGTGCGCATTTCCGTTTCCTGCGCCGATTTCATAGCGCGTGCATAACGAATTATCATATTAGCCGTAATATTTTTAGGTGTTACAATGCTGTATATTCCCGTGTTTTCCATAAGGTCAGCAAATGACAGTCTGTTTACCTTTGTAATTATTTTATCTACTTTTCTGGAACGCGCGTACATGGAAATAATCATATTTTCCTCGTCAATACCTGTAAGAGCAACAACAGAATCAACCCTATCAATACCCTCTTCCTCAAGAAGATTTCTATCAGTACCGTCACCATAAACAATATCGGCTTTTGAAAGATGTTCGGCAAGCTCCTGACAGCGGTTCATATTATTTTCTATTATTTTTACCTTCATACCGCTTTCCAGCAGCAGTTTTGCCAGATAAAATGATATTCTTCCCCCGCCTATTAGAATAACTGTCCTTACTTTCCTCTGTATTATACCAATTTCACGCATAAACTGCATTATATCTGTATGCGATGCTGTTATATGAAGCTTGTCTCCATTCTGAATAACAAAATCACCGTTTGGTATATATACTTCATTTCCGCGCTGAACCGCGCATATAAGAACCTTTATTTTATACTTATTGTAAATTTCATAAAGCGCCTTGCCACACAACGCATTATCATCATCTACCTTGAACTCTATAAGCTCTATGCGTCCTTTCGCAAATGTTTCAGTATTAATTGCCGCCGGAAAACGTAAAATTCGTGAAATTTCCTCAGCCGTTTCAAATTCAGGATTTACTATAAGATTTATTCCAAGCGCATTACGCATAAAATCAAGCTGCTTAAAATATTCCCTATTTCTTACCCGCGCGACACATCTTGCTGCTCCCAGCTTTTTAGCCATCACAGCACAAAGCGCGTTATATTCATCATTATCCGTCACAGCGATAAATAAATTTGACTTTTTTACTTCTGCCTCATTAAGTATTTCCAGCGCAGTTCCACTGCCATGTATACAACGTACGTCATATGATTCTTCTATTTTTTCACATACGGAGCTTTTTATATCAATAAGTACAACGTCCTCATCCTCAGAATTAAAATCCTTTACAAGCTTTCCGCCGACCTTTCCGCCGCCTACTATTACAACCTTCATAATTACGATGATAACCCTTTCACAATTACTTTTCCTGACGTTTTTCTCTTGTCATAAGCCGAAGCACTGCTTCGCGCGCATCTGCCCCGTTATACAGAATATTATAAGCTTCCTCCACAATAGGCATCTCAACATTATATTTCTTTGACATCGCATATGCCGCTGACGCTGTATTCACACCTTCAACTACCATATGTACAGTATCAAGAGTTTCCTGCAAGGTCTTTCCCTGACCAAGCAAAATACCGGCGCGTCTGTTACGGCTGTGCATGCTTGTGCATGTCACAATCAAATCACCTACTCCTGAAAGTCCCATAAAGGTATCCTCTTTCGCCCCCATTGCCGTGCCAAGTCTCGCTATCTCTGCAAGTCCCCGTGTCATAAGCGCCGCTTTTGTATTATCACCATAGCCCAAACCATCACTTATACCAGCGCATAGCGCGATTACATTTTTAAGCGCGCCGCCCAGTTCTACTCCTGCTATGTCAATTGACGTATATACACGGAACATATCTCCCATAAATATATCCTGAATAAATTTCGCAGTCTCCAAATCATCAGACGCTACTACATTTGTTGTTGGCAATCCGCGTGAAACTTCTTCGGCATGTGACGGACCGCTCATAACAGACACATTTGCCTGCGGTATTTCCTCTTTATACACCTGAGACAGTCTCATAAGTGTTTTTTCCTCAAGCCCCTTTGAAATATTTATCAGATTTTGTCCGTCTTTAACGTATGGCGCCAGCTGACGGGCTGTAGTACGGGTAGCCGGAGACGGCGCGGCTGTTATTATAAGCTCAGCTCCATCTATACATTCACCCATATCATGCGTACAGTAAATTGTCTCTGGAAATTTTACACCAGAAAGGAACTCCCTGTTTTCTCTGTCATGTGCCAGTCTGTCAGTTTCATCCTGCATCCATGACCACAGATATACATTATGCCCTCTTGACGCCAATAATATAGCTATAGCTGTTCCCCAGCTACCGCTTCCGATTACTGCAATTTTCATATTATTTCTCCTTTTTTGCGCCTAATTTATTTTCTGTACCGTTAAATAATCTCCTTATATTAGCATGATGCCTTAATATTAGAAGTCCGCCTATAATTATGGCACATACCACTCTAATACATGTCACCCAAATAATATACGTGTTAATATGTGTTGCAAAACTATTGATAATTGGTGTATAGAACAACGGATAATCATTTATAAAACAATATATTCCGTTTCCAATTTCTATTATAATATACGCCGCTCCGCCAATGATTGAACCAAGCGAAACATATCTTGTCACCACCATAACCGCAAGCGCAATTACAGCCACAATAAGGCCAACCTTCCAGTCAAGCATAAGCACAACACCAAGACTTGTCGCAACTCCCTTTCCGCCCTTAAATCCAAAATACAACGGGAAATTATGTCCTAATATTACAAATACACCCGCTATATACGGCAAAGCAATAGATGTAGTCGCTTGTCTAAACATCTCCAAATCCGACTGTCCCCATCCATAGTATCTGTCCGATGAGTTTATGAGTTTAACACATAAAACAGCTATAAGAACACATATAATCCCCTTTGCCACATCAAGCAAAAGTGTAATCACACCCATTTTTTTACCGTGTGTTCTGAGCATATTTGTCGCTCCTGCATTACCGCTGCCGCTCTCACGTATATCCTTGCCGCTTATAATTCTTGACAGTATAATCGAAAAATTTATTGAGCCTATCATATACGATATTACCGCTGCCGCAGCTATCACCAAATATATCATTATTCAACCTCCGCTGTAGACATGCGAAAAAATTATACAGATTACCGCTAAGCATGACGGCAAATGCACATACGCGCTTCCACATCCGTTTTAGCTGTAAACCGAGCTATTTTAAACTAACGCCTACATTTTCTTTTCGTTTTTCTCTCTTACTATAAATCGTATCGGCGTACCCTCAAATCCGAATGCTTCACGTACCTGATTTTCAATAAAACGCAAATACGAATAATGAAATAAATCCTTTGAATTCGCAAACAGTATAAACGTTGGGGGCGCGGACGCCGCCTGTGTGCCGTAGTATACCTTTAATCTTCTCCCTTTATCTGAAGGCGGCTGCTGTTTTGCCATTGCCTCATTCAGCACGTCATTAAGCATACCCGTTGTGATTCTGCGCTTATGCTGTTCATTAACCTTTTTAATTATATCAAGCAGCTTATCAACACGCTGCCCTGTCTTTGCGCTGATAAATACAATTTCCGCATATGACATAAACGCAAATTCCTCACGCACACGCAGGGTGAAATTCTTCATTGTCTTGTCGTCTTTTCTTACTGAATCCCACTTATTTACGGCAAATACGCACGCTCTGCCCTGCTCATGCGCATACCCCGCTATTTTTGTATCCTGCTCAGTTATTCCCTCACTTGCATCAATCATTATAACACACACATCACTTCTGTCAACTGCCGCAAGAGAACGTACAACACTGTAACGCTCTACATTTTCGTCAATCTTTCCGCGTTTTCTCATTCCCGCGGTATCTATAAATAAAAATTTATCACTGTCTTTTTCATAATGTGAGTCAATAGCGTCACGCGTTGTACCAGCAATATTGCTCACAATGACCCTATCCTCACCAAGAATTCTATTTATCAGGGAGGACTTGCCGGCATTCGGCTTGCCTATTACTGCTACTTTTATTTCATCCTCAGCCTCCGAAGTGTCCGCATCCTCTGGAAATTTATGAGTAACCTCATCAAGCAAATCACCAACCCCAAGTCCATGAGTTGATGAAACTGCTATCGGGTCACCAAGACCAAGATTATAAAACTCATAAAACTCAAACGGAGGCTCTCCGGTGTTATCTACTTTATTTACAGCAAGCACTATTTTCTTTTTTGCCTTTAACAGCATTTGTGCCACATCACTGTCATTCGCTGTCACTCCATCCTTGACATTCGTCATTAAAATCACAACATCTGCCATCTCTATAGCAAGCTGTGCCTGACGACGCATCTGAACAAGTATTTCATCCTTTGACGCGGGCTCAATACCTCCTGTATCAATAAGAGTGAACTGCTTATCCAGCCATGAAGCGTCAGAAAAAATCCTGTCGCGTGTCACGCCGGGAGTATCCTCAACTATACTTATTCGCTTTCCTGTTATCTTATTAAACAAAGTCGATTTACCCACATTAGGTCTGCCTACTATTGCTACTACCGGTTTCATAATTAAAACTCCAATTCTTCTTCCAAAATTTTTTCTATAAATTCATATCCATCATTCAAAACAGGCACTATTTGTACATTAAGCGCCTTTTCCACGTCCCTAACAGTTGTATCATCAAGAAATATGTTGTCATCGTCGCGCAGCATTGAATGAGGTATGAGCAGTTTATTCGTTGTTATCTTTCCTTCTAGCTGTTCTATAATATCACATCCGCATACCAGTCCGGATACACTCACACCGCCTCCGAAAAAGTTATTTTTTATAGCATAAACATCTATCTCAATACCCTCGCACTTATGCTCAATTTTTTCCGCAAGACCGCTTATAAATGCATATGATATTTCTCCGGTAGCAATACTGACATGTATTGAACGCGGTTTACTCTTCAGCAGCTTAATCGCACTGTTAAACTCCTCACGCATGCTCGCAATTAGTCCAACACCGTTTTCAAGCTGAGGAAATCCCTCATAACATTCACTGTCAGGTATCGGCATATCGGCAGCTATATAAAACTCGTCTGACAAATATACCAACCGCGTTCCATATTGCTCCAAAAATTTATTTTGTATATCCTCTGTAAATTTTACTGCTTCAGCGCTGCTTTCCTTTGTAAAAGACTTTAACGGATACAAACCGTCACGATAACGCGTAAGACCTACCGGAACAACTGAAATACTGTTTACATACGGATATAATACGCCCAAATCGTACAAAGTCTTTCTTAAATTTTCTCCGTCATTTATTCCTGGACACAATACAATCTGACAATTCATATAGATACCATTCTCCGCGAATCTTTGCATTATTTCATAGCATTTACCCGCAAAACGATTATTAAGCATCGTACTGCGCAATTTAGGCTCTGTCGCGTGAACACTAATATTGATTGGTGAAACCCTCATTTTTATAAGACGGTCAATTTCATCATCCGACATATTAGTAAGTGTGACATAATTCCCCTGCAAAAAAGACAAACGCGTATCATCATCTTTAAAATACACTGTCTCTCTCATACCTTTAGGAAGCTGGTCAATAAAACAAAAAATACACTTATTACAACAGCTTTGAGCCGCATCTATAAGTCCTTCCGAAAATTCAATACCTAAATCCTCGTAATCATTTTCAATAGTTATTATTTCCGTTATGCCATCTTTTTTTATAACTTCAAGAGTAACCTCATACTCGGCGGTAAGATATCTGTATTCCAAAATATCATGAAAATCATGACCATTTATACTCACCAGTATATCTCCGGCTTCCAGTCCCGCTTCTTCCGCAGCAGAATATGGCTCTATATATTTAATTTTGGTGTCAGCTTTTCTCATATATATATCCCCATTTTATTTTATCCACTATGTA
>CAJUFV010000228.1 GCA_910585795.1 uncultured Clostridia bacterium
GAGAGAGGAGGTGATTTTGTGAATAAAGTTATTCTGATGGGGCGTCTTACACGAGATGTCGAAATACGTCAGACTCCGAATGGTGTTTCGCTTGCAAGATTTTCACTTGCTGTGAACAGACGTTTCGTAGGAAAGGACAGCCAGCAAAAGGCTGATTTTATTAACTGTGTTGCATGGAGACAGACAGGCGAATTTATTGCGAGGTATTTCCAGAAAGGAAGTATGATTGCAGTAGTCGGAAATATTCAATCGAGAAGCTGGGACGGACAGGATGGAAAGAAACAGTATGCTATGGAGGTTGTTGTAGACGAAGCCTACTTTACAGGTTCAAAGTCAGATACAGGTACTCAGGGCGGAGGAGAATATCAGAATCAGGGCGGTTCTAACGCACAGCCGCAGGACGCACAGCCGAACTTTGACAATGATTTTGATATGGACGGATTTTCCGATTTAGACGGCAGCGAGGACGATTTGCCGTTTTGATGTAAATAAATATCAGAAAAAAAGAGGTGAATAAGAACTTGGCAAATGTACATGATTATCTTTATGAGATGAGTAAGCAAAATGGCTATAAAAATAATGATGATAACTATCTTACAGATAGAAAAATTGTCAAAAAGGAATATGCTGATATTTTGGAGTTTATACGCAAGGAAATATCAACCAATCATGCTCAGGAACTGTCTGAGGTTATATCTGATGAAGCTGGGCAAATAGTTTTAAAAAATCTTATTAAACAGTACATAAATAAGAATAATTTTATGTGTGTTGATATTGAAAATTTTGAACAATTGGTTAATAAAATTTTTGAGGATATGGCAGGGTTTGGGCTTCTTACACAGTATATCTATGATAAAGATGTTGAGGAAATAAATATAACCGCATGGAATAATATTGAGGTTTTATATCCAAAGGATAAAGGTGGACTCAAAAAACTTGATGAAACTTTTACATCTCCTCAACAGGCGGTTGATATAGTACAAAAAATGTGTGCTTGCGGAGGTATAAGACTTGATGAGTCTCAGCCAGTAAAAGACAGTTATATATTTAAAGGTACGCGTTGCAGTGCTATTATGTATCCTTCTGTAGATAGAGAGACAGGTGTATCAGCATCAATACGTAGACAGAAAAAACGTGCTATAACAAGAGAAAAGCTATTAGATGAAAATTCAGCAATAGAAGAAGAATTAAACCTTATATCCACTTGTATAAATTGTGGTGTTTCTGTTGGGTATACAGGTGGAACAGGAAGCGGCAAAACGGCGGACATGGGTATTGTACTCAGAGACATACCTCATGATAAGCGTATATACACTATTGAGGATAGCAGAGAACTTGACCTTATTGCTATTGACGATTATGGAAAGGTAATGAACAGGGTTGTACATACGGTGACTAGACCTCATGAGGACTCAAAAAGTAATGTTGATGCGGAACTGCTATTAAAAGAAGCACTCAGGCAACATCCTGATATAATTGTTCCGGCTGAAATGCGTGGTGCAGAAGCATGGACAGCGGTTAATGCAGGTCTTACAGGTCATACAATAGTAACAAGTGTCCATGCAAATTCAGCAGAAGAAGCATATGAGCGTATTTTTATGCTTTGCCTTGAAAAAAATGCTAATCTTACAGAAAAGATGCTTATGACGCAAATAATTAAAGCATTTCCTATTATGGTATTTAAAAAGCAACTTGCAGACGGGTCAAGAAAAATAATGTCTATTGTAGAGGGGATTGATTATAATAATGGCAAGGTACGCTATAAAACATTATTCCGCTTTCAAAAAACAAGACAATATATTAATGACAATGGTGCATTGTGTATAGAAGGTGAACATAAACGTATTGGATGTATAACGGATATTTTGGCATTAAAACTTTACGAAAACGGTGCTGATGAGGAAACAATATTAAAATATGCACGAGTTGGTTGGACGGCAGAGGAAACATATGCTGCTCTTGAGAGAGGAGATAGTAATAATGATATATAGACTATTGATAGCAGTATTCATATTTTTAGGAATATATTTTATATTGCAATTCTTCGAAAAAGGCAGAGAAATGAAAATAAATAAATGGCGTAATATTCCAAAGACATCATCAAATGCGCGACAGGAAATTATAACAGGTAAAAAAATATCGCGGATTGATAAATTTAAGGCCGAAGCTGAAGAAGCATTGCGTCTATCGAATATGAAATTGTCATGGGAACAGTTTGAAGGTGTGCTTGCAGTATTTGCAGCTGTAGGTGTTGTCATCGGTGCGGTATTGCATAATGTATTACTGTGTATTGTTTTGGGAGTGATAATGGTATACTTACCTGTTATTATTTTGAAGCTAAAGCAATACAGATATTCAATGTATATAAGTGACCAGTTGCAGTCAGCATTAAATACCGTTACAACATCATATTTGAAAAATGATGATATAAACATTGCTGTAAAAGAAAATCTACATAGAATAGATGAACCGCTTAATATTATATTTAGAGAATTTGTAGCATCAAATATGTTCATTAACAGTGATATTGTAAGAAATATTAAATTAATGCGTGAAAGGATAGATAATCATTTTTTTCACGAATGGTGTGACAGTCTTATATTATGTCAAAGTGACAGAAACGTAAAATACGTACTACCTACAATAATTGAGGAAATGTCAGATGTAAAAAATATTCAAGAAGAAGCTAATACAATGATGTTTCAGATATATAAGGAATTTGGATTAGTCGCTGGCATGGTGATGGCGAATATCCCTTTTATGAAGCTTTTAAATGGCGATTGGTTTACATATCTTACACAGACACTTCCGGGCAAGATTATAGTAGTAATAGCGTTTGTTGTGATATTCCTATCGTTTGTATATGTAGTGAAGATAAATAAGCCTATTAGTGATTTGTAAGGCGGAAAGGTGGAGTATAGTTATGAAAATAATTTTTTTAACACTTTTAATTGGATTTGGATTATATGAAGTGATTACCACTATTATTGTTCTGCCATCGCGTCAAACTTTAAAATCAGTAAAAAGATTAACAGAAAAGCGTACAATATTTCAAGATATGAAGGAGTTTTTTGTTACACCTATTGCTGTATTTATAACTAAATTAATAAAATTAGAGCGAATTAAACGTGAAAAGTTACGCAGAGATTTGGAACGTGTGGATATTCCTGAAAGCCCTGAAATGTACTATGCAAATGCTATAGTTATCAGCTTATGGATTTGTTTTGGTTCTCTGTTGTTAATACCATTTGGTATGAAAATATTGATAATAGGTGTAATTCTATTAGCTATAGTGGTATATTTTGCAAATATTGAGCAAGTAAAAGAAAAAATTAAGGAAACAAATGATGCTATCAAAAGTGAGTTGCCGAGATTTGTGCGTATGTATAATCATTCACGCGGTGATAATGTACAATTTGTTGATATAGTAGAAAAATATAACCGTATAGCAGGTGACAAATTCAAATATGACCTTGATATGCTTATTATGGATTTAAAGACAGGAAATGAAGAAGCTGCACTGCTTAATTTTGCTGAACGAATAAACATTCCGCAGATGACGAGTTTTGTCAATGTTGTGCTTGGTGGAATAAAAGGGGATGATATAGGTGTATCGTTACAGCTTATGGAGGGCGAGATGAAAATTCTTGCTAGAGAAAATAAGCGGCGCATAATGCAGGAACGCCCCGGGAAAGTTAAACGAGCTACTATTGTCACTGGCATGATGCTTTTGGTAATGTATTTTTTTGTTCTGGGAATGGACTTAATAAACAATACGGCATTTTTTAGTTAATGTAAAACTGACGTTCGTAATTGAGCGTCTTTTTTAATATTTAAAAATAATAGAAAGGAAAGAAAGAAAATGAGACGAAAAGAAGTAGAAAAAAGAGGATTAATCAAAAAATTAAAGAATGAGAATACTGCAGCGGCAGTAAGGTTAGGAATGTTTAAATCAAGAAAAGATGGTATGTCAGAATTTATGGCAGTGTTAATAATTATTCTGATTGCTGTCATCGTTGGGGCGGCCTTACTGGCAATAATGAAAACTGCTATGCCGGATTTGTTTCAAGACATCATTGATAAAATCAAAGACGTATTTGAGGTATAATGGAAAGGGTGATGAGCCTTGAAGAATGTCAGACAAAAAAGCGGAGCGGCAATGGTTAACGTTTTGTTCGAGTTTATAATTATAATGGCACTTCTGCTGTGTTTTGTTGCATTATGGAAGCCGTTTATACAGAAACAGAATATAGATTATGTTGCAAAAACACTTGTCAGAGCTGTCGAAACTAATGGACGTATAGATTCATCCATCACAGACCTACAACATGAACTGGAGAATAATCTAGGGTTGGATATTGATACGGTAACTTGGAATGCGGCGTATATACCGGGAACAAATAAGATACAGATAAAGAGTAAATTTTCTGTTACTCTTGAGGACAGTGCATATATTAAATTATTTGAGCCTACGTTTTCTAGTCCAGTCGGAATCCGTATACCTATAAAGAAAACTTTTACCGGTGTGTCTCAGGTATTCTGGAAATGAGGTGCGATATATGAGAAAAAAAGCTTTTTCGGGTATAGGATTTGTAGTATTTGTATTTATCTTTGCCATAATAACCACACTATCCATAGAATATTATCGTATATTTTCACTTAAAGAGAGTATTGAAACTGATATATCAAGAGCGCTTAATATATCAGTGGATATGGCAATGCAGAATATCGACTGGA
>CAJUFV010000229.1 GCA_910585795.1 uncultured Clostridia bacterium
CCAATCTATAGTTTGGCTAAACAAAATTGAAGACAATACCGTATTTGTATTTACCACTTTAATTCAACCTCCTTGCCATCACTAATGCGACAAAGTTTACCTTTAGAATTTATGATATAGGAAATAATGCTATTACATTCTTTCCATAGTTTATTTGTTGTCCTATATTCTCTGTACTCCTCTTGCAGGGCGGGTAACTGATTACCGGAGGAAACCGAACCTGTAGAAGTGATTCCGGCATCCTCAATCATAGCAATTGGAATTTCATAATTAAAGTATTCTTTGGTAAGCGGTTTGGCTTCTTCAATGATGTTTTTTTCAATATCTTTGAGTTCTTTTTCCGCAGCTAAAATAAGTGCCTTAACTTTAAGTTTCTTAGCTTTTTCCGTTGCAATTTTTTCTTTAAGTGTATTAATTTCAACAATGTATTTTTGACGAACTTCTTTTTCGGCTTTGGTCTTAGCACCTAAATACTTCAATTCCTCTTCTTCTGTAAAACGCTTAAAGAATACAAGACTAGGTTTAACTGTAGCGCCTGCGGCAATAAATACATCTTGAGGAATAGAACAAATCAAAATAATTTTTGCTTTTCCTTCAAAATATTCACGAACCTTTTGCAAATTAGATGTATTTAAAACACCTTCGGGCAAAACCATACCCATACGACCGCCCTTTTTTAGTAGTTTAAGACAACGTTCCATGAAAAGCACTTCGGTCAGTCCAGACATAGATCCCACATCATAGAGAGAAAGTAACGACTTCCCTATATTATCATTGACTTGATTCAGGGCATTTTCATATGCATCTCCATATGTCTCTTTATATTTTGCAATTAAAGCCTCATCGGTAAATTTATCTGCCTCGGTTATCTTTTGACTTTTATCAATACGAGCACCGAATGGAGGATTTGTAAGAATAACATCAAAACGCTCCTCAAAAATACCGTTAACATTCAACAAGCCATCGTGATGATGTACCCCGCCGTGACCGTCACCGTGCATAATCATATTCATTTTTGAAGTTCTCGCCATTCGTGGGTTGGCATCTGTTCCGTAAATACAATAACGAGACAAATTATACATACGACTACCTTTAACCTGAGTATCAAGTTCTTTATTCAATTTCATCTGAATTGCTTCAATGCGTTCATTTACTGCAAGCTGCTCTTCTTCTGAAAGTTTTTCATAATTATCCCCCTCGATTTCGGCACGCATTTTTGCCTTTGCTTCTTTGATATCTTCCTCTATATGTTCGCGAACATATTCAAATGCCTTAATTAAGAATCCTCCACTACCGCACGTAGGGTCACAAACCGTTTCGCCTTCTTTCGGATCAAGAACAGCAGTCATAAAATCAACTATTGTCCTTGGAGTAAAATATTGACCTAATTCGCCCCTAAATGTAGTCCCTAAAAATTGTTCAAACGCAATACCTTTTACATCATCTTGTGTATCAGAAAGATTATATGTCTGCAGTTTTTCAAGGATTTGTTCAAAGCTGTTTTGACGAACTTTAATAACTTCATTATCTTCAAACAATTGATCGTCCTTAAAATCTTCTTTTGTATTTGCAAACAAGAACTGCATATACGGAAGATCTTTAGAAGTCCTCTTTAGATTTGGTCTTATGTCTTTTTCAAACCATTTTTCTTTCTCTATAAATTCCTCTTTTGTAAATACTTTGGTTCCTCTTTGCTCTCTTTCATATTTGATCTTCATAAACAAGATTTTACTAATTTCATCAAACGCAGCTTCAGGAGAAAGCTTGTCATTATTTCGAATAATATTATGACAAGTTCTAAGTATTTTGGTAAAATCGTCACGGGTAAAAATCTTTGTTTTTTCAAGAATCTCTTTAACCTTTTTATCCACAAGAGCTTCTTCAGCAGTAGGAATAGCAACAACTTCAACAAGCTCCTTAGGTAAATAGTTTTTATCAACATTGAAATATTTTGTTTCTTTTTCATTTGTGGTAACAAAGAAACTTGCTCCTGCCCATGAAGCATAGTTGAATCCTTGATAATAATCTTCTTCGCGAATACGGACATTTTCAGCCTTACATTCTACTACAATGAAAGCATTTTTACTTTCGTCTTTATCTTCTTTTGATTTCCAAACAACAATATCAGCACGTGCTTTTCCTTGACCTCGCTGAGAATTATTTACTTTAACTTCCTGTGCCATTTGTTCAAGAGAATATCCATATTCATCAACAAGATGTTTTATATACTCCTGACGAACTTTTTCTTCTGATGTTTCTATATGCCAAGAATTTGTCAAAGGACAAAAAATTTTCCCATTTTCCCTTTTTATTTCAAATATACCCATAACTATCCTCCATATACACTACTCATTAAATCTATAACAGCTTCACAAGTGTACCTAAAGCTTATATCCTTTGCATATTCAAATTCCTTTTGATACCTTGTCCATTGATTTTTCATCACTGTACTTCTTACAACAGTTTCAATAATTTCTTTGTAATTTGCAACGATATGTTCCGTACCGCGTTTCTTAACTGTTGCTGCAAACGCATCTTTCAAAATCTGATAATCAATATTTTTCTTCTGCAAAGTGTTTAAAATATAAACATCATAGAAATCTCTCGGTCTTGTATTTTGGTCGCCTCTTGAAATAATTGTTTCAAGCTTTTCTGCAAGTATCGTTTCAACCGTATATGCCAAAACATTTATACTGCGTTCCTCAAACATAAGATTAAATGTATAAACTATTTCACGAGGTGTGATTTTATCACCTGTTGTTATATCAATTTTAAGCGGTACGGCCATAGGCGGATAGTGACCCAACAAACTAATACGATAACCGCCGTATTCATCATCTTCACGAATATCATCAATTCCGTTAAAGATAAATTTAATATCATCATCTATATGTATATCACAAACATCAATAAATATCTGTGATATTGTTTCTTTCGTTACCGGTAAGCCTTTTATAGTAGCATCCATATCCATAGTGGCTCTTGTATCAAGACCAACCATAGCCGCTAATAAAAACCCGCCTTTTAAAATAAAATTATCATGATACTGTGAAACCGAAATTCTTTCAAGTAACCGTTCAAGCATATAATTCTGTAAAACAATCTGTGCCGAAATATTTTTTTCTTTAGCTAAATTTTTAACATATGCTTTTAATTGCATTGCATTTTTCATATAAGTACCTCCAAATATTGCCGTACTGTTGGTTCTACTCGTGATATTTTTGCAAATTCCGAGAGTAAAGGAATATTCTTTTCTCTATATTTTGAATATCTCTTAAACGCATCAGTAATAACTTGTATATCAATAGCATATCTCGCTTGCAGAATGTCGCACAATGTATGCTCAATGCAGTAAACATTTACTTCATTCCCTGAAGGTGTTTTAACACGAACAATTCCTTTTTCATACAACTCTTTTTTTACTCTATGAGCATTAATCTCATTTTTGATAGACGATGTATTATAAGAAGCAGGAAATGTCATATCAAATTTTATCGGAGTTCTATCTGTAAAACCTAATAAATACAATGCAGAAACATTTGAAAACACACCTTTTTTAAATCTTATCTGCAAATTATAAAACTCATCATCTAATTTAGTAGGCAAAATATAAACACCTCTTGCAGAATGGTCTAACAATCCTCTATCAACCATTGCACGCAAAAAGCTGCGATGTATTTTCATTTTATCTACTTGTTCAGTTGTGATTGTGCCACCGTTCAATTCGGCAGCTTTTAAAATCCTTTCTGAATTTGTCATACCATCCTCCAAATGACTTTTATGCCTATTATTATATTCTAAATAGGCATAAAAGTCAATATATCAATGAAAATTTGTTCCATATTTTGTCGACACAACGAAAAAGGACTTGAATTCCACTTAAAATTCAAGTCTTTTCCTAACATTCACCCTTGCTTGTCCCACAAGGCTCTTTAAATAAAGTCCGCATCGGTATTTTTGAGTAAAACAAAAATCGCGTAATAATCCCGTTTCTAAGCTCTCGGCTCTGTAAGTAAACTTCGCAACCGGAAAGTCTATTCTCTCAAACAAATCACAAGGATTGTCATCAGTTGCCGATAACCTGAACAGACCATAATAATAAATCTGATAATATACTGTTTTTATTCTTCATATAGTATACAAGAAAGGTGGTGCGAATTATGGCACAGACTTATACTGTAAAGGTAAACTATAAAACAAGAGACGAACAGAAACGGCAGTATATTGTCAGCAAGAAGCTCGCATATATTATAAACTTAACAGTAAATGCGAGAAAAATCTAACATGCGGCGGCGATTATCGGCGCCGTATTTCTACCCAAAGGAGGTATGCTGATAAAGATGGATACGGTTGCGATTTACATACGTCTCAGTAAGGAAGACAACGACAAGGGAAACAAGGAAAGCGAAAGCATTCAAAATCAGCGTATGATTTTGGACAATTACGCGGCAAATCAAGGCTGGTTGATATATGACAGATATATCGACGAAGATTGGTCAGGAAGTGACAGGGGAAGACCTGAATTTCACCGTCTGATAAATGACGCGGAAGCAGGGAAATTTAATATTGTACTTGTCAAAACTCAAAGCCGTTTTGCGCGCGACAGCAAATATATTGAAGATTATATTCATAATCTTTTCATGGAAAAGGGCATACGCTTTGTTTCGCTTATAGACAATATAGATACAAGCAAAATCGGCTCCAAGCTGAACAGCCGCGTACACGCAATATTTGATGAGGAACAGCTTGATTTGCTGTCCTCGAATATTCGCAGGAGCTTTGAAGAAAAATCCAAACAGGGACAGTTTTTTGGCTCCATGCCGCCATACGGCTACAAAAAAGACCCGCAAGACAAAAATCATCTTATTATAGATAGCGAAGCGGCAAAGGTTGTGCGAACGATTTTTGAAATGACAGCGGCAGGATATACATATTTGGAAATCGCTCAATATCTCAACACTCGAGGATATCTCATTCCCTCAAAATATAAAAAATATCAGGGCTATAAAGTTGACGGAATGTACGACCGCCATATGAAGCTCGGCAAATGGACACGCGATATGGTTCGCACATTTTTGACAAACGAGGTTTACACGGGAACAATTATCAATCACAAAAGCACAGTTGTGAATTTCAGGACAAAAAAGAAACGCAATCTTCCAAAGGAATTTCACATAAAGGCAAAAAATATGCACGAAGCTATCATTAACGAGGAATTATGGAATAAAGTGCAAGAAATCCGTAAAACACGGCGCAAATCGGGAAACTGTAAGAACGGTAAAAAACATCCGCTGTCAAGCAAGGTGTTTTGTGAACAATGTGGCTCAAAAATGTATAAATGCAAATCGGGCGGTATTGAGTATTTCCGCTGCTATAAGGCGACCTCAACAAATGAATGTGATAATAATAAACGAATCCGGCTTGATAGCCTTGAAAGAATTATAATTGATACAATTAATGAAACACTGTCAATGTACATAAACGATGAATATTTGAGCGAAAATGTAACAGTTACAAATCGTCTTGACAATGAATTATCAGATTGTATTAAGCGCAAAAATGAGCTTGAAAAAGCTTTGGAAAACAATCGTCAGAATTTAAAAAATCTTCTTAAAGCCTATACTGATAATATTGTTGAACGCGCTATCTATGAGGAGGCTCAAAACGACTATTTACGGGAGAAAAAAGAATATCAAAAACGTATTGCAGCTATTGAAGCGGAAATTACAGAAATAACTAAATCAATTTTAAATCAGGAGGACAAAGAGATTATTTTGAAAAAATATACGCGTATTAACGCACTTACAATTCCAATTGTACAGGAATTTATTGATTCAATTATTATTGGTGAAATAACCGCTCAAAACAGTAAAAGGGATATTATTATAAATATGGCAATATAAGTCTTATTTTTATGTTGTATTAATCTAACATTTATGCTATACTTAGATTAATTAGTTATTGGGGAGGATATTACAAATGAACAAAAACACACTCACAAAAACCCCTGTGGTATGCGCGCTTGCGATTTTATGCTGCGTTCTATGGGGAAGCGCAACACCTTCAATAAAGATAGGTTATGAGATTTTTAATATAGCGTCGGGAGATACTGCTTCGCAGATACTGTTTGCGGGAATGAGATTCGTACTTGCGGGAGTTTTAACAATTCTATTTGGCAGTCTTTTGAGCAGAAAAGCACTTGTTCCGAAAAAGAAATCTATTCCGTCCATTGTCAAACTCGCAATGGTGCAGACTATTTTACAATATGTCTTTTTCTACATAGGTCACGCTCACACGTCCGGAGTAAAAGCGGCAATTATTAACGGCTCAAATGTATTTCTTTCAATACTGTTTGCCGTACTGATTTTCAAATATGAAAAGATGACATGGGTTAAGCTCATAGGCTGTATAGCCGGATTTACGGGCATTGTTATAATCAACCTTACGGGCGGCGGTATTGATATGAATATGTCATTCCTCGGCGAGGGAGCAATACTTATTTCCGCCGCGGCATACGCGCTTTCCTCCGGTATGATAAAAAAATATTCACAGGACGAAAACCCTGTAATATTAAGCGGATACCAGTTTTTCCTCGGCGGATTAGTTATGAGCATTGCAGGACTTATTGCCGGAGGTAAGGTTTCAGGCTTTACATTCAGCGCAACAATGCTGCTTATATACCTCGCAATGATTTCATCAGTAGCATACACTGTATGGGGTATATTATTAAAGCATAACCCCGTTGCAAAGGTTACGGTATTCGGATTTACAAATCCTATGTTCGGCGTGCTTTTATCCGCAATATTCCTTGGCGAAAAAAATCAAGCGTTTGGCATTCAGGGTATAATTGCTCTTGTGCTTGTATGCTTTGGAATATTTATTATTAACAAGGCAAAAAAATAAGTTACGTGATAAGACTGTATCAATAATGGTACAGTCTTATTTTTATTAAACATATACCGCATTTTAATTGACTAAACGCGTAATTTATGATATATTGTAATATATCATAAATTGAGGTAAAAATATGTAAAAAAGGAGGGAAAATATGCAAATCGGAAGCATCGAGGAATTTCAAAGTAAAATCAAACGCGTTATTATCACAGAAGAAGAAATTAAATCAGCAGTAAAAAAAGCGGGGGCTATGATAAACTCATTATATGACGGAAAACCAATACTTCTCGTCAGTATACTAAAAGGCTCGTTTGTATTTTTAGCGGATTTATGCAAACAGATAACTGTGCCTTGCGAAATAGGCTTTATGATAGCAAAAAGCTATTATGAAGGCACACAGTCATCAGGCATTGTTCGTATAAATATGGATTTAGAGCACGATGTCAGTAAATATAATGTGATTATTGTAGAGGACATAGTAGACACAGGACGCACTCTAAGCGATGTGGTAAAATTACTGAAATCAAGAAATCCTGCTTCTCTCAGGGTTATCACACTGCTGGACAAGCCTGATAGACGGATAACAGACTTTAAAGCAGACTACTCGCTGTTCACCATTCCGGATTATTTTGTAATAGGCTACGGTCTGGACTGCGGGGAATATTACAGAAATTTGCCATACATAGCGGAGTATTCAGAAGGAAAGGATGAATAAAATGTTTGAAAAAGTATTTAAATTAAAAGAGAACAAAACAAATACAAAAACAGAAATTATCGCGGGTATTACAACGTTTATGACTATGGCGTATATACTTGCGGTAAACCCAAGTATTTTATCAGAAGCAGGAATGGACAAAACTGCTGTTCTTATCGCAACATGTCTGGCGTCATTCGTAGGTACGGCGTGTATGGCCTTTATGGCAAACTTACCGTTCGCTCTGTCAGCCGGAATGGGACTTAACGCATTTTTCGCCTATACTGTCGTAATCGGATATGGATATCCGTGGCAGGTTGCACTGCTTGCGGTTTTTATTGAAGGACTGATTTTTATCGCTCTTTCACTTACCAAAGTACGTGAAGCTATATTTGATTCCATACCGCTGTCGCTCAAAAAGGCAGTTTCTGTCGGTATAGGCTTGTTTATAGCATTTATAGGACTGCAAAACTCAGGCTTGGTAATAAAAAATGATTCAACATTGGTTTCAATTATAAACTTTACTGATAATTTTAATACAGCAGGTATAAGCGCACTGCTTGCAGTAATCGGCATTTTCATTACAGCTGTACTTTATATTAAAAAGGTCAAAGGCTCAATACTTATAGGAATTATAGCAACGTGGCTTATTGGTATGCTTTGTCAGGTATGCGGACTTTATGTTCCTGCTCCGGACGCAGGATTTTACTCACTGTTTCCGACATTCCAGATGACAGACTTCTCAAAAATCGGTGAAACCTTCGGCCAATGCTTCAATATAGATATGAACGGCGTCGGAATATTTAATTTTATCGTTGTCATATTCTCATTTCTGTTTGTTGACCTTTTCGACACGCTCGGAACACTTATCGGAGTAAGCACAAAAGCAGATATGCTTGATAAAGACGGTAAGCTAGCTAAAATAAAACCCGCATTGCTGGCAGACTCAATCGCGACCTCAGCAGGAGCAGTTTTCGGTACCTCAACAACTACAACCTTCGTTGAATCCTCAGCAGGTGTTGCGGCCGGCGGAAGAACAGGTCTAACCGCCATTACTACGGCGGTTCTATTCCTCATATCAATACTGTTCGCGCCAATATTTACAGCCATTCCGTCATTCGCGACCGCACCGGCGTTAATATTTGTAGGATTCCTTATGTTTACAACAATTTCAGAAATTAAACTTACAGATAACAATTATGCTTCAGCAATACCCGCATATTTATGTGTACTGGCTATGCCTATGTTCTATAGTATAGCAGAAGGCATTTCAATCGGCGTTATATCATATGTTCTGATTAATCTTGTATGTGGAAAGAAAAAGGATATAAACTCCATAATGTATGTTCTTGCAGTATTATTTATCTTAAAATACATATTCCTATAAACATAACTTACACAAAAAAAATTCCTGTTATCACAGGAATTTTTTTTATATGGTCTATTCAAGGCAGGGGCGGTTGCGCCTACACATTCCTTCTGCGGGATACAGAAATCATATGACGGAATAAGCAGCTGAACGTGTCTCTCCAGCTTGATTATTGAGAATACGCCAAGCGAAATAAATACGCGCTTTGCCTCGTTGCCTAAAATAAAGCTGTCGTCAAACACTCTGCAAACTGATTCTGGCACTGAAGCAAGGTCAAAATCGTCATCACAGCAGCATGATTTCTTATCCCTTACATCTACCAGCTTTGCACCCAATGCAATTGGGTCTACCACCTCAACAATCGCATGAGGCATATTTGTTTTACGCCATAACTGAGGGTCAAACGCATCCTCTTTATACTTTGATTCAAATATCTTTGCATTTCCTTCTGAACCAAATAATATTACCTTCTTCTCAAATGTAGCAAGACCCTCTACTTCTGTCGGACGTCCTACACCTGTAAATACCTGTAATGTTACACGGAAAAAATACTTTAAATCAACCGAGTAGAATCCCCTGTTAAACGGAACAGCCTCTATATCCGAAAATACCCATATAACTTCTGCTTTAGTACTTTTTACGCTAATAGCTTTATCCACAATCTCTTGACCGCATGCTGTCAAATATACACGAATGTTTTCCAAACAGTCTTTATCATAAGACTATATGAGATACAAAAACATCTATAATTACATATCTCATACAGACGCTGCGAAAAAAAATGTAGAAATACGTCGAAAAAGCACAATGTGTTTTGTGGCGTCAGAAACGTATGGGAAATATAATTTATATGAGGTGATATATATATGGACACTAGAGAAGGAATTGGTAAGAAAGTACGGCATATTCGAAAAGAAATGCAAAAAAGTCAGGAGGAGTTTGCGGAATTAATCGACGTGACCCCCGAAACAGTATCAAATCTGGAAAGAGGACTGGTATTCCCCTGCTTGCGTACTGCTGTGTATATTGCAGAGCGCTGCGAAGTATCTTTAGATGATTTGTTAGATATAGACACACCTGACTCTAAATGACATAAGAAGTGCACTCGCCGCATAGTGAGTGCACTTCTTATTTTATTATATAACGCATACTGTTAGTCATACAAGCCCGCTCTATCGTTAGCCACAAAGATACGTATTGCGTCCATAGTAAGACCAAGCTGTCCCTTGTCGTCCCCCTGTAATATATCACTATCCATTAGCTTCTGTATTGTCGGTTTGGCCCATTCCGGCATATTCTCGTCCATATAATCATAAATTGCGCACTGCTTTCTCAGTTCCGCAACCTCATTTTGTAATTTCTTCAATTCCTCCATATCTATATCCTCCCTTACTTTCTCTCCCGTTATTGCCGCGCGTATCGCCCACGCTATCGCGTCCGCTCCCAGCTTCTTGTATAGCTCCGCGTCGTCCGTATCTACAAAGCACACCTCAATCAACATAGCTTTAGCCTGACTCCTCCGTACGACATACAAGTGACTGCCGTCCTTTATACCTCTGCTTCTAAAACCCAGTCTGTTCAGCTCGTTACATACATTAACCGCTTCAATATGCTTCTGCCCGCCGTACGTGAACAC
>CAJUFV010000230.1 GCA_910585795.1 uncultured Clostridia bacterium
CATAAAATACTATTTAAGTCTTTAACAAAAAATAAATATTCCTAATACTAATGGCTACTCACAAGTGCCTCCTTTTATTTGCCTGCCAGCCACGCAACTATTACTTACCCATAAAACCCGCAATGCTCATTTGGAACAGGATACTCACTAATATATGGATATAGTCAAGACATACCGCACTCTATTATTTCAACTTCCTTCCGTTGAGATAAATGTCTTAATATTTCTCTTATCTCAAGGTGTTTTTTGAAGAAAGGCACCTTCATAATATAAAAAGACGATACATTAATTTAATGTATCGTCTTAAATTAAAATAGCTTTATCAGTAGTTCCTAATAAATACTTTATGAATTTTGTTTTGTGTAATTAAGTAATCCGCCTGCGTACAGCATTTCCTTCTGCCTATCAGAAAGGTCAACATTCACATCAAAGCTAAAATTCTTTGTAACATTTATTACTTTTATTATATTGCCTTCAGCAATCTGATTACCTATATGCTCTATTTTCAGCTCATCCATCTGATCAATCTTATTATAATCCGACTCATTGACAAATGTCATAGGAACAATACCCGCATTAATAAGATTAGCCATATGTATTCTCGCAAATGATTTTGTAATAACAGCCTTAACACCAAGATATAATGGCGCGAGAGCAGCATGCTCCCTTGATGAACCCTGTCCGTAATTTGAACCGCCTATAATAATACTTTTTCCCAGCTCAAGCGCTCTGTCATGAAACTTTTCATCACATACCGCAAAACAAAATTCTGAAATCTTTGGTATATTTGAACGCAAAGGAAGAATTTTAGCGCCTGCCGGCATAATATGGTCTGTTGTAATATTATCTCCTACTTTAAGCGAGCATTTCGCGTCAATAGTTTCATCCAAAGGCTCTGATACAGGAAACGGTTTTATGTTCGGTCCTCTCAGCACCTCCACACTATCCATATCTCCGGCATCTACAGGCGGTACAATCATATTATCATTTATTGTGAATTTTTCAGGAAGTTTAAATTCCGGCATTACGCCAAGAGTTCTTGGGTCTGTGAATACACCTGTCAAAGCGGAAACCGCCGCGGTTTCCGGTGAAACAAGATATATCTGACCATCTTTTGTACCGCTTCTGCCTTCAAAATTTCTGTTAAACGTTCTAAGAGATATACCTTTTGAATTTGGCGACTGTCCCATACCAATACAAGGACCGCACGCGCTTTCAAGAATTCTCGCTCCCGCGTCAATCATAACAGATAATGCTCCGCTTTGAGCCAGCATATTCAATACTTGTTTTGACCCAGGAGCAACCGCCAGTGAAACATCTGGATGCACCGTCTTACCCTTCAGAATATGGGCAACCTTAAGCATATCTAATAATGATGAATTAGTACATGAGCCAATACATACCTGGTCGATTTTCTCACCTTGAAGCTCTTTTATCTCTTTGACATTATCCGGTGAATGCGGACACGCTGCCAAAGGAACAAGCTCACTTAAATTTATTTCTACAACTTCATCATATATAGCGTCCGCGTCAGCCGATAATGGTGTAAATACCTCTTCTCTTCCCTGAGCTTTTAAAAATTCACGGGTAATTTCATCTGATGGAAAAATTGACGTTGTCGCGCCAAGCTCCGCGCCCATATTTGTAATCGTGGCTCTTTCGGGTACAGAAAGAGTTTTTACACCTTCTCCGCAATACTCAATAACTTTTCCTACTCCGCCTTTTACAGACAGTCTCCTCAAAACCTCAAGAATAACATCCTTTGCGGAAACCCATGACTGCAATTTTCCTATTAGCTCTACTTTTACTACTTTCGGACATGTAATATAATATGTACCGCCGCCCATAGCCACAGCAACATCCATACCACCGGCTCCCATAGCTATCATACCAATACCGCCGCCTGTAGGTGTATGGCTGTCTGAGCCAATAAGTGTTTTTCCGGGAATACCAAATCTTTCAAGATGAACCTGATGACATATTCCATTACCCGGACGGGAAAAATATATACCATGTTTTTTGCATACACTGCCTATAAAACGATGGTCATCCGCATTTTCAAAACCGCTTTGCAATGTATTATGGTCAATATACGCAACTGAACGCTCTGTTTTTACTCTAGGAACACCCATCGCTTCAAATTCAAGATATGCCATAGTTCCTGTCGCGTCCTGCGTAAGTGTCTGGTCAATTCTGATACCGATTTCAGACCCTTTCACCATTTCACCCTCAACCAGATGGGCTGATAAAATTTTTTCAGTTAATGTAAGTCCCATGTGTTAATCCCTCCGTAATACTTAATGTCAAATATACATTCAAAAGATTTAAATTACCGCATATACCGCTCTGTCATATAAATCTTAACCAATTACTATTTTAATACATTAATATGGTATTTGTCAAGCATAACACTATATTAACAATGCTGATATATATAGCATATTATATATCGGAGGTGTGAAAAATGCTCAATATTTATCTTTTATCTGCCGTTATGATTCTTTCTGTATTAGGTATATACTTCCTTGTAAAAGAAATAACATCTTTAATTCTCAAAAATAAATACGAATCCTGTGTGGTTCTGAGAATATACAATGATGCTGACAACACAGAAAATATAATTCGAAATACTCTTAATGCCAATCCAAACAGCGATATAATTATAATTGATAAAAGCAATAACACTGAAATAAGCAGAATCCTCAATAAATTTGAACAGGATTATGAACGTATACATATAAAAACAGCTCCCGAACAATAAATGCGGGAGCTGTAATTTTTTACTTATCAGTTTTCATTATTTCCTTTATTGAGGTTGCAAGACCGGCAAGTCCCTGCATATCTGACGGTATAATTATTTTAGTTGCTTTTCCGTCAGCAGCTTTTTCAAAGCTTTCAAGAGCTTTAAGAGCAATATACGGGTCGCCCGGTTTAGCGTCATTAATTCTTCGTATACCCTCCGCAACAGCAGTCTGAACCGTTATAATCGCTTCAGCGCTGCCCTCTGCCTCTTTAATTGCGGCCTGTTTTTTAGCCTCCGCGCGCAGAATGGCGGATTCTTTTTCACCCTCGGCAAGAAGAATGGCGGATTTTTTTTCACCTTCAGCACGAAGAATACTTTCACGTCTTTCACGTTCCGCCTTCATCTGTCTTTCCATTGCATCCTGAATTTCCTTAGGCGGCATAATATTTTTTAATTCTACTCTGTTAATTTTAATACCCCATGGGTCGGTAGCCTCATCCAGAATAGAACGCATTTTTGTATTAACCGTATCACGTGACGTAAGTGTTTCATCAAGCTCAAGGTCACCAATAATGTTTCTTAATGTCGTTGCCGTAAGATTTTCCATAGCCATCATAGGACGCTCAACACCGTATGCGAACAGCTTAGGATCGGTAATTTGATAGTATACAACAGTGTCTATCTGCATCGTCACATTGTCCTCTGTAATAACAGCCTGAGGCGGAAAATCCGCTACATGTTCCTTTAAATTAACTTTTTTTGCCACGCGGTCGATAAATGGCATTTTCAAATGCAGTCCTACTCCCCATGTCGTATGATAGCCCCCAAAGCGTTCAATTATATACGCGTGTGCCTGCGGAACAATCTTTATGTTAGCTATTAAAATAATTAATATTAACAAAATTAAAATAAATACTATAAACGGCATAATTTTACTCTCCTTTTCTTTTTACAATTAGCTTTACACCTTCAACTCTTTCAACCAATGCTATTTCATCCTCTGATATGACTGTGTTATCCGTGCTTCTTACTGTCCAATCCATACCCGCAACCGTCCCCTGTCCGGTTGATTTAATGTTATTTACTTCGTATGTTATAAGTACTTCCTTACCTATCAAGCTATCCACATTGGTTTTTTCAATATTAGTCTTAATCGCTTTTTTTGACAGCGGCCTAAGACATAGGAGCATTATGACAGATACTGCAATAAATACAAGCATCTGTATATTAAATTCTGCCCCGCACAGAGCTGCGACAAGACCGCCTGCCGCGCCTATTGCAAACCATATACTGACAATCTGATATGTAACCGCTTCAAGAATAACAAAAGCTATTATTCCTATAAGCCATATAATTAATACAGGCTCCATATTTATGACCATTCCTTTCCGCTGCGCTACAAGGCACAAAAGGGAATTAAACCCAAGAGCTTGTTCGCAGCAATTCAATTTTTGTGTTAAAATGATACTTGAAGATGCAGGCACACTACA
>CAJUFV010000231.1 GCA_910585795.1 uncultured Clostridia bacterium
AAAATATAAATATAATTAGAAGTTTATTTTCAAAAAACTATTGACAAATTTGACTTTTTTATATATAATCTGATAAGCTGACAGGTTTATGCATAAATCTGTCTGACAAGTATTAATCTTACAGATACGGAGTGTGAAAAAACCATGATTGATGAAGCCGAAAAGGCAAAATTACACGTTGGTTACAAGCAGACGGTCAAAGCCTTGACAGAAGATAAGGCAGACAGAGTTTATATTGCGGAGGACTGCGACAGTCACATAAAAGACGGCGTAGGCAAAACAGCCGCAGAAAAAAATACTCCGGTTTTCTTTGTTCCCACTATGAAGGAGCTTGGAAATATGTGTTTCATAGAAGTCGGCGCAAGCTGTGCCGTAATACTTAAATAGATTATTCCGCGTTTCTTACGTGTAATAATATAAAATATTTATAGAAAGGAAGTGTAACCCAATATGCCTACATTTAATCAGTTGGTTAGAATCGGCAGAAAGACATCAAAAAAGAAGTCTACCGCTCCTGCTCTTCAAAAGAGTCTTAACTCATTAAAGAAAAAGACTACTGATAAGAGTTCACCTCAAAAAAGAGGCGTATGTACAGCTGTAAGAACTGCTACACCTAAGAAGCCTAACTCAGCTCTTCGTAAAATTGCCAGAGTAAGACTTACAAATGGTATAGAAGTTACCGCTTATATTCCTGGTATAGGTCATAACCTGCAGGAACACAGCGTTGTGCTTATCAGAGGCGGAAGAGTTCGTGACCTTCCGGGTACAAGATACCACATCATAAGAGGTACTCTTGACGCTCAGGGCGTTAACGGCCGTCTTCAGTCAAGAAGTAAATATGGTGCCAAAAAGCCGAAGGAAAAGAAATAATGCTGCGTAATTAAAAGCGCGCATATCACAAGTGCATATCGGGTTATATATTTATATTATTCGAATAGCACTAACGGAGCTTTTTAGAAGCTCAGAGTACCTGTGATACTCATGAAAGGAGAATGTATATAATATGTATACACTCCAATACTATGAAGGAGGGAAGTAAAGTGCCAAGAAAAGGTTTTATCGCAAAGAGAGAAGTGCTTCCTGACCCTATTTACAATAATGTTGTTGTTACAAAACTTATAAACAACATCATGCTTGACGGTAAAAAGGGTGTTGCTCAGAAAATCGTTTATGATGCATTCGCAATCGTTAACGAAAAGACTGGCAAGGACGCACTTGAAGCATTTCAGGAAGCTATGGATAACATCATGCCGGTTCTTGAGGTTAAAGCAAGACGTGTCGGCGGTGCGACATATCAGGTTCCTATGGAAGTTCGCCCTGAAAGACGTCAGACACTTGGTCTGAGATGGCTTACACGTTACTCAAGAGAACGTAACGAGAAGACAATGAAGGAAAGACTTGCAAACGAAATTATGGACGCTATAAACGGTACAGGCGGTTCAGTTAAGAAGCGCGAAGATACTCATAAGATGGCAGAAGCCAACAAGGCGTTCGCACATTACAGATGGTAATTTAACATTTTTAAGTGTTTCAAAACCGCAGGGATTAAAGTATATTTTTGCGGTGAACGCACTAATAATATATAGTTACTATTTTAACAATTATTTGATTTACCTTTATCGAAAGGAGGAAATATTTTGGGTAGACAATATTCACTTGAAAATACAAGAAATATCGGTATCATGGCTCATATTGATGCCGGTAAAACTACTACTACTGAAAGAATTCTGTATTATACAGGTATTAACCACAAAATCGGTGAAACCCATGACGGCGGTGCTACAATGGACTGGATGGCGCAGGAGCAGGAACGTGGTATTACAATTACATCAGCTGCTACAACATGCTTCTGGGAGCCAAAAGACGGCCCTTACAAAGGTA
The DNA here is from genome assembly GCA_910585795.1 of uncultured Clostridia bacterium. Classification (GTDB taxonomy): domain Bacteria; phylum Bacillota; class Clostridia; order UBA1381; family UBA1381; genus Hominilimicola. The sequence continues at coordinate 1,882 of CAJUFV010000231.1, forward strand.
TAAAAAACAGAATTAATATTATTGATACACCAGGACACGTTGACTTTACAGTTGAGGTTCAGCGTTCACTTAGAGTTCTGGACGGCAGTGTAACAGTTATGTGCGCTAAGGGCGGCGTTGAGCCACAGTCTGAAACTGTTTGGCGTCAGGCTGATGATTACAGCGTTCCGCGTATGATTTTCGTTAATAAAATGGATATCATGGGCGCAGATTTTTACAATGTTGTAAACATGGTCCATGAAAGACTAAACGCTAACGGCGTTCCAATCCAGCTGCCAATCGGCGCTGAGGATACTTTTGTAGGTATCATCGACCTAATAAATATGGACGCTGAAATTTATGAGGATGAGCTTGGTACTAAATTCCATAAAGAAGATATTCCTGAAGATATGAAAGACAAGGCTGAGGAATACCGTCAGGCTATGATAGAAGCAATCTGTGAAACAGATGAAGAGCTTCTTGAAAAATTCCTTGGTGATGAGGAAATTTCAGTTAACGAGCTTAAAAAAGCTTTAAGAAAAGCTACAATAAATAATGAAATCGTTCCTATGCTTTGTGGAACGGCTTACAGAAACAAGGGTGTTCAGATGCTGCTTGACGCTGTTATTGAATACATGCCGGCTCCAACAGACGTTCCCGCAATTAAGGGTGTAAATCCTGACACTGACGAAGAAGACGAAAGACCGTCATCAGACGATGAGCCTTTCTCAGCTCTTGCGTTTAAAATTGCTACAGACCCATTTGTTGGTAAAATTTGTTTCTTTAGAGTTTACTCCGGTTCTCTTGAAAAAGGTTCATACGTATTGAATTCCTGCAAGGGTAAGAGAGAAAGAATGGGCAGAATTCTTCAGATGCATGCTAACCACCGTGAAGACCTTGATGTTGTTTATTCCGGTGATATAGCTGCGGCTGTAGGTCTTTCAAACACAACTACCGGTGAAACACTTTGTGATGAAAAGCATCCTATTATCCTTGAGTCTATGGACTTCCCTGAACCGGTTATCCGTGTTGCTATCGAACCTAAAACTAAGGCAGGTCAAGAAAAAATGGGTATTGCTCTTGCTAAGCTTGCGGAAGAAGACCCGACTTTCAAGACCTACACAGACGAAGAAACAGGTCAGACAATAATTGCAGGTATGGGTGAGCTTCACCTTGAGATTATCGTTGACAGACTTCTTCGCGAATTTAAAGTAGAAGCTAATGTCGGTGAGCCTCAGGTTTCTTACAGAGAAGCCATCAGAAAAGAAGTTAATATTGAGCATAAATATGCTCGTCAGTCAGGCGGTAAGGGTCAGTACGGTCATGTATTGCTGAAGCTTGAACCTCTTAACGAGGGCGACGGCTATGAATTTGTTAACGCTATTGTCGGCGGTGCTATTCCTAAGGAATATATTCCGGCTGTTGACGCAGGTATTCAGGGCGCTATGCAGTCAGGTGTACTTGCAGGTTACAACGTGGTTGACGTTAAAGCAACACTTTATGATGGTTCTTACCATGAAGTCGACTCATCAGAAATGGCATTTAAGATTGCCGCTTCTATGGCTTTCAAGGAAGGTATGAAAAAGGCAGACCCTGTTATCAAGGAGCCTATCATGCTTGTAAATGTTATTGTACCTGATGATTATCTTGGCTTTGTTATTGGTGACCTTAGCTCAAGACGTGGTATGGTTAAATCACAGGAATCGCGCAGCGGCGGTGTTACTCAGGTAACAGCAGACGTTCCGCTGGCTGAAATGTTCGGTTATGCTACAGTACTTCGAAGCGGAACACAAGGCCGCGGACAGTATTCTATGGAGCCTTCACATTACAGTGAAGTTCCAAGATCTATTCAGGAAGGTATCATGAACGAGCGTTCAAAATCAAACTAATCATTTTTTACGGGACAGGTTTAATATCCTGTCTCATACCGTGTAAAAATTATTATATAAAAATTTGAAAAAA
>CAJUFV010000232.1 GCA_910585795.1 uncultured Clostridia bacterium
ACGCTATAACAATTTCTATTTGTTTTAAGCGTCTTTTTTAGGTGTTTTTGATAAAAATAAACCCCAAATAAACCCCAAAAAGAGATTTTAAGTCATTTATTTTTTATAACATAAAAATAAAAAAGCACTCCGACAAAGGCGGTTTCCTAAGCCGGAGCGCAGTTTTTATGAAGCGCTGGTGGACGCTTTTTTGGAGCTAACGAGCGGAGTCGAACCGCCGACCTCTTCATTACCAATTGGAACTTTTGTTTGTTCTGCCTTTTCGTAACGTGTTGTAAATCCGCATAAACAAGCCACTTTTGCGCTGTTGCTTTTCGTATCATTTCATAACTTTTAGCTGTTTTTCGTAAAAATAAACCCCAAATAAACCCCAAGAAATCTTTATAGATATTTATGCGGCGGAAAGTGATTTATTCCGTCGCTTCTGTATTATCTGTATCTTCCTTTAAATTTTCATCGCGTAACATTATAGAATATATTACTTTTGCAATATCATTCATAACTGATTGCGGAATTTTTGAAAAATCAACATCTTCTGCATTGCTGTATACTTTTAATTCTCTATCTGTTTTTGACATAATTAACACTCCTTTATGCTTTATCCTCTATTCCGTACTTGTCAACAATAAAATCAATCTTTGAAAATAATTCGTCTGTATATGATTTTAAATATTGTGCCTGTACCGCCACCCAACGCAGATGTTCAATCTCGCTATGATTATTAAAACAATCATCGGAGGTGGCTTTATCCGGATATTCTTTACCGCACAACATACAATGATAATGTTCTTTAAATTCCATATATAAACCTCATAATTCTATTTTTTTGCCTGTATCAGCTTCATATTTAGCCTTGACAGCTTTTTTTACATATCCGTTTATACTTTCATTATCTGCCTTTGCGGCGGCTTCTATAAGCTGTTTTGCACCTTTCCTTACTCGAATTTTCATTTCATCATAATTATTTTTCATATATTTAGCTGTTGCCGCCTGTTGAGCCTTTGAAACTGCCATATTATCACCTCTTGACAAGTGTTGTTGATTATGTTATACTTTAGATAGTAAAGGAACGGTTTTAGCTGTTCCGCTCTATTTAGCTAAATAAGCCGCACAGTTTGGTAGACAGGGCGGCTTATTTTTTTGTTCTTTTCATCAATTTTATTAATTCGATTAACCTATCTATGTAGATTATTCCAACAATCATAGATGTAATATCTAATATTGCTTTTATCAAATCGTTCATTTTTGATACCCCCTATCTTCTTTTAGTACAGTTTTCACCTCCTAAAATCAGTATAAAGGGCAGAACAGCCGCCACCGTTCCAATATATCAAGGTTACATAATTTTCATTATCACCTACAGCCGATTTCTCAACTGCAAGTATATTATAACATATCCTCATATCGGGTACAATATACATTTTTAACAATATATCGGATACAATTATAGTAATCTTGTATATTGATATATCGTACCCGATATGTTATAATGATATTAACAAATGAACGAAAGGAGTTGAAACAAAATGGAAAATATTCACACAATCCGCCGAATGGTGGCAACAATGGCAAACCGCCTCAAGAAAATGGGCTTGACGCTTTCTACCGCATTTAAAAAGGCGTGGGAGCTTGTCAAGGGTAAGTCTATCAATACAAGAGTGGCGGGAGTTACTAAGGGCAATAGACAAAAAGCCTTGCGTCGTATATTGACGGCTTACCGCCCCGAACAGGTACGCGTGTCATTGGAACGAAATACAGCAAATTTATACGATAATAACGCTGTAAACGTTGTTATATCGGTAAATGGCTCAGCAAGATATAATTTAGGCTGTATACCGCGCAATCTCGCTTATGTAGTATCTGTGTTGCTTGATAAGGACATACAGCTTGCGGCGGCATTCAAAGAAGTCAGAGGGCGCTATATGCCATATATGAATTATGGCGCGGTAATCACGCTACAATTAGCGTAAAAAAAAGCCTTGTATAAGCTGCGAACTTATACAAGGCGGTACACTACCCTAAAAGGGTGTTGCTTATGGTACATCATTATTTTAACATAGCAAATCCCGATAAGTCAAGATTATAGGAGGAATTTTATAATGGAAAATTTAGAGGTAATTGAATTGTCTAATAATGGAAAGGTCAAGGCTGTACATGTGAAGAACGTAATACATTATGTTTGCCGCACCGCATTATGCGAGGCTGAATTAAATGGGACACCGAATGATGTTATATCTGGCATTGAAGTAGTGGAAAGACATTTAAGGCAGTATTCTGCCGCAAATACAGGCGATAGCGGTATAAAAGCGGTTACATATGATGATAGTTTGCTTGAATACTGTTTTAATCAGCATAATGAAATACCCGGATATATTTGTTATTGGCTGTATCAGTTTTACGGCGGTTTATTTGGTTCGCCTATGAAATACTCCAAGCGTCATTGCGATGTATATAATCAGCTTCAGAAAGAATATGTACATCATCGCCGCTGGTGTAAACAGAATGACAAAAACGATGAAATAATGCGCCGTAAGTGGCGGCGGCAGTTATGCAAATTGTACCGCTCCAGAAAATATCAAGCTGTGTTTGAGCTGCATAATACATCATTCCTTGATAGTATATCCCAAAAACAGCTTGATGATATATGGTTGCTAATGATAGAGCTGTTTCCGAAAGAACTTAATGCTTGTGATGATGAAGCGTATACCGCCGTACTCGGCTATATCATAGGCAAAGCACAAGGTTTAAGCGAGGCGGCGCAATCAGCTTAAAATTATATTTATGCGGCGGTTAATCTTACAAATTAGCCGCCGCCTCTATAATTTTATTTTCTATGCGTTCACGCTCAATTACCGTCTGCTCTGTCGCACTTGTCCAAGTAGTGTTGAATGTATTTAATCCCCTATGACGATAAAATGATGTTTGACTGTCAATGGCTTCATCAAGACGCAAATCTGCTATATCGGAACTTCGGAGTTTTCTTAATCCTCTTGATGTATCACGTCTAACATCAGATACAGAAATGTTTTTCGCCGCCGCAATATCCGGATATGTCATATTTTCAAAATAAAACAATCTTATAGCTTCTTTTTCTGCTTTTGGTAAATCATTAACTGCCTTGCCGATTATTCCGTTTATATACCGTCTTTCATCAGCGGCGGCGATATCGTCCTCGAATGTGATTGACTCGTCCATTATGCTGTCAGCAATCGTTAAATTATCTGTATCATCACTAACAGGCTCATAAATGGATTTTACGGACTTTACAGCATTAAGAGTATACTTTATCATCTCAATGTCTAATCCTGTCTTATTGCTCAATTCTACCATTGTGGGTAATCTTCCAAGTGAAATGGCAAGTTCATTCTGTCTGCGTTTGATTTTTCTTGCTGTATCTCTTGTATGTTCAGAAATATTTAAAACATCACTTTGTCCGCGCTGTATTGCGCTCTGTATGTGATATTTTGCATACGTCAAGAATTTATATCCTTTGCTTTCATCAAAGCCGTTTACCGCTTCATAAAGCCCGAAATAAGCGTCCTGCATTGCGTCCTCATAGTTGTCAGGCTGTATTCCGATATGCTTTACAAGCGCAAATATGAAACGTCTGTTTTTCTCGTATAAATCAGCCATTAAAGAAGTATTGCCCTGCTTTATAAGTTTTATAATTTCCTCGTTTGTCATTGATATTCCGCCTCCTGTATGATAAAATGTATACAGATTTATAAAATATCACACGCGGCGGCGGAAAGGTGTTATAGTAAGGCTATCCGCCGCGCAATTACTCTTTCTCGTTACTCTGTACTCCAGAGGCAGCGACTATCTGAAATACAATACTTTGTTTTTCTTCGCTCTCTGTTTTATCAGTTGGTTTATCGCCCCACTTGTCGGGGCGGCGGTTCTTCAGCCAAAATATACCCGCCGTTACATCAGGCGGAACAGTTTTCCTTGTAATGACACGGGTAGTTAAATTTCCGTCAGAGTCATATGTTTCCTTTACGTCCTCTGATGTATATCCTAACGCCCGTTTTAACAATGCGTTTTCAGCTTGAATATCAACAACATCTTTCCCCTTTTTTAAGGCTGCCGAAAGTGCCGAATATTTATCTCTCCATACACGCAACGTTGAATATGATATTCCCATATTTTGTGAAATCTGCTCATCTGTCAATCCATCATGCGCCCAAGCCTCAATTTGTAGTAATCCATCAGGCTCTAACCACTTTTCATATTTTCCTCTTGCCATATTTTATTACCTCTGCTGTTCAGTGATTGAAATCTAAGTATCGTTTCATTTACCGCCTCGGATAAAAGCATATCTTCAAGACAAATATTTTCTTCCGGTGATAATTTGATATTACGATACTTTTTCATTTTGATTTCCAATGCAACGGCTATTTCATTAAAAACACTCATTATTCAATGTCTCCGAAAAAATCATAATCACTTTTATTTGCTTTAGCTTGTTCCTTTCTGTAATTGCGGCACTGAAATTCTACCGGAGTAAGTCCCTCCACCAATCTGTCAAAAGCTCTTGGAATACCATTTTTGTCTGCAAGGTGTTCTTTGAGCTGTTTCAATGTCAGATTTGTCGTTACAATAGTAGGCTTGCCGCTTCTGTATCGTTCATCAATAATTTCATACAAAAAACAAGTAGACCATTCCGTTTTGAGTTCGGCTCCCAAATCGTCAAGTATGAGCAATGATGCGTCCTTTATTTCCGCTTTTAATGCTGTTTCGCCATCCTCTCCATTATTTCTAAAGCTGTCCTTTACTCTCTGTATCATTGAATTTACAGTCATTGCCTTTACATTTATGCCATCATCAGTCAGACGATTTGCAATACAGCAAGCAAGCGTTGTTTTTCCTCTGCCTGTACCGCCGTAAAATAATAATCCTCTGTTTTCATTATAATTTTCAGACCAATGTTCACAATAATTTTTCGCCGCTTGTATGTATCTTCTGTTATCGTCATCAATAATCAAACTACCAAAAACCGCAGCTCGTGCCTTTTCATCCATAAGGCTGTTAGCTTTTGCTTTTCGCCGCTTATATTCCACCTCGGCAAGCCGCCGCGCCTGTTCCTCTCTTTCCTGTTCTTCTCTGAAACATCTACATTTTGCGCCTACTTCCTTGCCGAAAAGAGGCTCTTGTAATTTCACAGGCTCTCCGCAAGTATCGCAACGCTCCAAGACTGTATATTTTAACTTTTTATTCCCAGCCGATGTCTGAGTAGTCATCGCCATTATATTGCTTATTGCTTCCATTATCAATACCTCCTGCACTGTTTTTCAGTGGAAACACCCCTTGCCAACTGTTCATTATACTCTGATTTAATATTTCTTCTTTTTCAGCTTCAGAGCTTGATAATTTATCTAATTTGTTAAAAATCAATTTCAGAGCATTTTCTGTTAGAGGCTTTTTAATAGCCTTACGCATTTCAATAAATCCGTATATGGCATTTATTAAATCTTCATTATCGGTATACGCATTTATCACAGTTTCATAATCGCTGACTTTTCTTTTTATATTTTCTTTTATATTTTTTACATTCTTATCATTCTTTACATTCTTGTTTGTGTTCACTTGTTGTTCAATCTGCTGTTCACTGTTTTGGTATTTATCCCAATTTAATATAGTAATTAAGCGGTTTTTATTGCCTGTTTGCTGTTCAATTTGTTGTTCGATTTTAAAGGATTTTAAAATTCTTTGCGCCTTGCTTTCTGAGATGTTACATTTTTCCGCTATTGACTTCCGTCCAGTTATAAGCTGTCCGGGTTTCAACTCTATTTTTTGGCCATTAAACATAGCAGAATAGCCTTTATGCGAGGCGGTTAATAAAAGATATAACCATACTCTGAAATAGTCATTGTCCTTGCATACAACAGGATTATCAAGCATATCTCTATATATTTTTACATATCCGTTTTCCGTTGACATAGGCTTTCACCGCCTATTCAGCAATTTTGCGTATGCCTGCGGCGGAAAGTTTCTCGCCGCCTCGCGAACCGTTATAAAGATAATTCTCAAGCACATCCATATTTATAAGATACTTTGTACCTATCTTTACAGATGGAATTTCACTCGTTAATATAAGCCGCCTCAATGCTCTTTCTGTTAATGCTGTATTAGCGTCAGCGGTTTTCAATTCAGCAATAGCCTGTTTTATACCTCGCATACGCGGCGGTTTATGTAGTGATATTATTTCAGCCATTATTCGCCGCCTCCTTTAACTGTTTTATTGCAGACATTATCTTTTGGCGTTGTTCTCCCTCTAAAGGAAATCTAAACCACCTTAAAACTGTCTGCTCACAAACTCCAAGAATATGAGCGACTTGCCACTGTGTAATGTTATTTTCTTTCATTTCCCGTCTTATATCCTCGTTTGCCATAGTTTTTCACTCCTTTTTGCATATTATATTGACTAAGTTGTTTGTTTTTGTTATACTGTTATTATATCACAACCATTGTATGCAGTCAAGATATTTGTTGAATTTATTAATTAATTCAACAAATATATGCAATGGCTGTATCTAAATAATCTTTTGAGAGTAAAAATATTGAACAAGTTGAACATTCAACAAAAAGAAACATTAGGAGGATTTAATATGGATATAAAAACTATATTTGCAAACAGGTTAAAACAACTTAGGGAAGAAAACGAATTGTCACAATCAGAATTAGGAGAACAGTTAGGAGTATCAAGAGGAACTATTAGTTTTTATGAGAGTCAAAAGCGCACTGCGGATATTGAATTTCTTGCCGCCGCCGCAAAGTTTTTTGGAGTAGACTATGATTACTTAATGGGAGTTAGTAGTGCAAGAATAGGAAAGAGTGACGCGCAAAAAACGTTAGATGATATGGGATTATCTGATAATACTATAGCCTTTATTAAAGAACAAAATGTGCAATATTTAACAAATCCCATCAATATATTGTGTGGTGATAATATATATGGAACTCCTGCAAAAAGTACCGTATTGAGTTTTTTCAACTCAATAATGCTATATTTTTTTTACAGCACAAAATCTGAATTTTCCAATAATAATATCGAAGAATTGGGTATTGAACCTATTACGAATGGAATTGTTTTACCATTCGGAGTAGCTTCGGAATTTTTTTTGCAACGTGCAAAAGAATTACTATCTGTTATTTTAGAATATTCTGATGATGTTATTCCATTATCGAATAATTCTTTAGATTATGCTTCAAGTCTTTTATTTCAGATATTTTTTCAAAAACAGTCAGTTTTTAAAAAACATTTAAATTGTGCGGATGAGGAAAAGTATACATCTGATTTTGTCAATTTTGTTCAAAGTTGGTACGAACAAGATAAAAAGGTCAAAAATGGAATTATAACTGAAGAACAATATATAAAATGGCTTCAAAATATTAAGGAAGGTGAAACCAATGGCAACGATTGAGAAGCGTGGGAACAGCTACCGTATAACAGTATCTTGCGGCTACAACAGTGAGGGCAAGCAGATTAAAAAGCGTATGACGTGGACACCAAAGCCGAATATGACGCGGCGGCAAATCGAAAAAGAGCTTGACCGTCAGGCGGTATTATTCGAGGAAAAATGTCAGACAGGACAATTCCTTGACGGTAACATCACCCTTGCAGAATTTTCAGAGCGTTGGTTCAAGGACTATGCCGAAAAGCAATTAAAGGAGCGGAGTGTACAAGGCTACAAAGGACTTATGCCGCGTATTTTAAAAGCACTCGGGCATATCCGCCTCGACAGGTTACAGCCTCATCACATAATGGAGTTTTATAATAATCTTGCTGAGGACGGAGTAAAAGAGGATATAAAGTACAAGCCTGTTGACAACTTCAAGGATATTATAAAGCAGTCTGGGATTACTCAAAAAGCACTTTCCGAGGCGGCTAATATATCTGAGAACACGCTTCGACAATGTATAAACGGCTGTACCGTGTCAAAATCAACAGCGGATAAGCTAACAGGGGCATTACAGATTGACGGTTTATTTTCGCCTGTAGAGAGCGACAACCGCCTCGCCGCCGCAACAATAGCAAAATATAACCGTGTATTATCGTCTATGCTTACAGCGGCGGTACAGTGGCAAATAATACTGTCAAACCCTTGTAGCCGCGTTAAGCCGCCGCACGTTGAATATAAAGAGGCGGCGGTACTTGATGAGAAACAGCTTGCCAAGCTGATACAATGCCTAAATGATGAACCGATTAAATATAAAACAGCGATAATGCTTATATTATATACAGGTGTACGGCGCGGCGAATTATGCGGCTTGAATTGGTCTGATATAGAACTTGACAAAGGAATAGTGCATATAACAAAAGCGTTGCTTTACACGCCGAATTCATGCGAATGTTTTTCTTGTATGTTTATAAATTACTGTTATTTCGCATAATTAAGCCATTTTTTATAAATTACTTGTTATTATTTTTCTTCTTTATTTGGGGTTTATTTGTACTATAAACCCCAAATAAACCCCATACAAAAACCGTTTGCAAATTAAAATATCTAACAGTATACCGCCCCTAAGAAGTTATTTTAAAACTCTTGAATAAATATTTTTGAATCACCTGACACCATACATTAACTAAAATCAACGCATATGCAGATATACAGCGGTGGAAAAGGCTTTTTAATAATTATTCAAGCATTGTCAAAGTATCAGATTTTATCAGGCTATTTATACAGTCAATATATCTTTTTAAAGCGTTGCGAGGCCATTAACAGACTAGCCCTGTACAGCCGTATGGAGTCCAAAATACGCGTCCTGCATTGCGTCATCGTAATTATCCGGCTGTATTCCTATATGCTTTATAAGCGCGAATATAAAGCGTCTGTTTTGCTCGTACAGCTCCAACATCAAGTCATTATTACCCTGTTTTATGAGTCTTGCCAGCTCTTCATTTGTCATTGATATTCCGCCCCCTGTA
>CAJUFV010000233.1 GCA_910585795.1 uncultured Clostridia bacterium
CAAAGAACAGATTAAAAGGATTCAAAATGGAAATTGAAACAAATAAAGAATATAAAATCGAGATAAGCTCTGTTTCCTCAGATGGAAATGGGGTGGGGCATATAAACGGATTGACAGTATTTATCCCTAAAACAGTTACAGGCGATATTATAAAAGCTGTAATTACAAAAGTAAAAAAGCATTATGCATACGGTAAAATGCTGGAAATAATTGAACCATCTCCCTGGCGAACAGCAGAGAAATGTCCTTACTGTGAAAATTGCGGCGGATGCCAGCTATGGCATATACAATATAACTATCAGCTCAAAATAAAAAAAGATATTATTGAAAATTCAATGCGCCGTATCGGAGGTTTTAGTGATTTTTCTCTTGATAACATTACAGGCATGGATATTCCTAAACGCTATCGTAATAAAACAATATTCCAAATAGGAAGTAAACAAAATAACAGCAACGCTAAAGAACAAATAAAATATAACAACAATAATAATAACAGTAAAATTCTTTGTGGTTTTTATGCCCAGAGCAGTCATAATATTATTCCAATCAATGACTGTTTAATAAGCAATAAATTTAATGAAAGTATTAATAAAACAATAATAAACTATATGAAGACCTGTAAAGTATCCGCTTATAATGAGAGGATACATAAAGGGGTAATACGACGTATATTTACTCGCGTATCATTCTCCACAGGTGAAATTATGGTCATCATATCAGCTAATTCAAAAAAACTTTTTAATCAGGAATATCTGATAAATCAGTTAAGAAATGTAACAGATAAAATTACTAGTATAATTCTCAATATTAATACAAAAAAAAATTCATCACTACTGGGAGAAAAAAATATTATTCTATGGGGAAAATCAACAATTACTGATACACTATGCGGTATTGAATTTTTCATATCACCAGAAAGTTTTTTTCAAATTAATCCTGTACAAACTGAAAAATTATATAATCGTATAATTGAATATGCCGATATTAATAACAATAATATTGTTATGGATGTATATTGTGGAATAGGTACAATTTCACTATACGCGGCAAAATACGCCAAAAAAGTAATAAGCATTGAAATAGTCCCTGAAGCTATTGAAAACGCAAAGCAAAACGCAATTCATAACAATATTCTGAATACCGAATTTTACGCAGACAGCGCAGAAAATATCGTACCAAAATTACTATCACACGGAATAAAACCAAACGTAATTATTCTTGACCCTCCCCGAAAGGGCAGTGACAAAGTAACATTAAGTGCCATTGTAAAAGCACATCCGGAAAAAATTATCTATGTATCCTGCAACAGTGCGACACTTGCCCGTGACTCTCAATTTCTTGTAAACAGCGGTTATATTATTACAAAATCTCATGGATTTGATTTATTTCCATATACAGTACACGCAGAAACAGTTATCTTATTTGAAAAATAATTATATAATGAAAGCAGGAAATAATTATGTTTCCTGCTTTTATTATGACAAAAGAGCCGGTCATAAGACCAGCTCTTTTAAATTTTAATTTTTATAATTCTATTTTAAGAATTAGTCGTTGTTAACGATTAGGTACATTTCCTGAGCTTCATCCTTGTTAAGTAATCTTACAAGAGCAAATACAATGTCACCATTAACATCTTCATGATTCAAATCAAGAATGTCATTACCGTTAACTGTTGTTGTAGCAGCCTTAACCTTTGGTGTTGCAGCAATACCTTCTTCAAGAAGAACCTTTGAAGTATTTCTTCCGCCTGCTGAGAAGTCATATGTGTAAATTGTATCAGGTATTGTTATGTCAAGACCTGTATCATAATTAACTGTACCATCTTCAGCAATCTCACCGATTGTTACTGAGCTACCGTTTCTGTTTACAACAGGACCGAATGCAAATGTTACATCATCATGTGAATCTGAAAGAGCTTTTTCAATATCTTCTATATCTTCTGGAAGAAGTGTTCCTCCAGCAACTATATCATCACGTAAAGTTGCATAATCTGTACCATTTAATGCATTAGAAGCATTGAATAGTTCCATAATTCCTGAGATTTCACCAGCAGCATTTGTCTTGAAGACAATTGGGTCACCCTCGTTAAGCTCTGGAACATCATAATCTTCATCAATGATGTACTGCTTCTCTTCACCTTCAACAACAATGTTATAAGCTGTTCTGTCGTCATCACCATCATTTACAAGCTCACTGCTGTTGTAGATAGCAAGCTGTGTCTCTGGGTTGTAGTTAGCAACACCTGATGTTAATAGAACTAGTCTGTGGATACCGTCATTTGACTTGTCATAACCAACTACTGTATAGTTATTACCGTCTACAAGACCATCCTTTGACATAACCTTAATAGTATCCTTAGCATTTACATCTGATATATCAAGAATTACAGTAGCGTCTGAAAGTTTAACAGAACCAATCTTATCACTTGATGCTTTATATTCAGAATCAGCTGTTGTACCACCAAGAGCTTTCTTAATTGTAAGCTTGTTTGATGAACTTACTGAATATTCAACTACCTGATTTGGATATAAATCAAGCTTTGAAGTTGTTGTATTTGCTGATGTATTATCATATACAGCACCGTTATTAGCAACTGTCCACTCATTCAAATATGATGTGTAGAAATTCTTATCATTATCTTCAGCATCTGTTTTGTTGATATACTTATCGTCTACCTTATACTCTACTTCTTCGCCATCCTTTGTGATAACCTGAGCATAATAGTCGCCGCCAGCCTTTTTGTAGATATTCTTAAGAACACCATACTTCTTATCAGCTACGCCTTCTTCTACATATGCAAGTCTGCCGAAGTGGTCAAGATACAATGTATAGCTTGATGACATTTCAAGGTTAATGTTATCTTCCATACCAGCAGCTGCCTTATACTTTTCGCCGCCGATTGTATATTCTTTAGGAGTTGCTGTCTCATTCTTACCTGTGCACTTAACTTCTTCAACTGTATCTCTTGTTACAATTACATCATAGAATGATGAATCTTTAAAGTTCTCAGCGTCACAAGCAATATTAAGAACGTCATATTCCTGAAGGTCTGTAACTTCGATTTCCTCACCATTCAGCTTGAATGAATATGTATAATCATCGTTATCCTTCTGGATTTCCATCTTAGAATTTACACCTGCGCCATAATCCTTGAAGTTAACAGAAATATCATTTGATCTTTCAATTACTTCATCAACTACAGCTGTAACATATGAGTTAATCATTATTACATTGTAGTCTGAATCTGTGCTTGTTGAACCAATCTTTGTTTCCTTCTGAAGTGTTACAGCAGCTGTATCATTCTCATCAATGTATGTGATAAGTGCAGCGTAATCAAGATCAGCTCCCTTACCGTTTACATATACTGTATAATCATCAGCTAACTGATACTTTGTTGAAGTTCTTGTTGTACCTGCCGGATAGAAATAAAGCGCATTCTTATCATTGTCTGACTTTGACTTATCAAAATCTTCAGCTGCAAGAGTTACTGACTTGTTTGCAGCAGCAGGTGTTATTGAGATGATTGTGAACTCGTCATTATCATCTTTCTGAATAAGTGCTTCTGAATATGTTCTCAGAAGTGCCTCAGCATTTGTATCTCCGAAGTACATATCCTCTGTACGTGACGGATAAGTATTTGTGCTCTTGATATACTCTTTATCAAAGTTATCAGCCTTTTCTACTGTAAATGTTACTTTATCAGTATCAACATTGCCTGTCTTGCTTGTAGCAGTTACACGGCCAAATACTTTATATGCCTTATGCTTTTCTGTAAATAGTGTCTGGTAATCCTTACCCTCGCCATCCTTTGTAGAATAAACTGGGTTTGAACCGCCAAGTATGTTATTTTCATACTTTTCAATTACGCAAAGAGGTGTATCCATTGCGTTATCAATCATCTGAGCAACCTGAGCTCTTGTAAGCTGGTCGTCATCGTTAGCTGATACGCCTTCTGTAACGCCAAGTGAATTAGCATACAGCTTGTATCCGCCCGGCCATCCGCCGTTTGCCTGAGCATATACGTCATAACCCAAAGCTGCAACAAGCATCTTCTGAGCCTGTACATATGTAACATTATTGTCAGGACCAAATTCTGTATCGCTGTAACCTGAGATGAAACCATCAGTTACACCCATTGCTATGTAACCTTTTGCCCAGTGGTCAACTGAATCAACAAACTTTGTAGAACCTGCTGAAGCTGAAGCAGTTTTGCCCTCGCCACGCGCGTCAACAATCATCTTTGTGATTTCTGCTCTTGTTACAAGACCTTCCGGCTTAAATGTACCGTCATCATAACCGCTAATGATGTCCAATGCAGAAAGCTCCTGAACAGCCTGTGCATAGCTTGCTGTTGAGTCTACATCAGGAAAATTAACGGCAAATGCAGCAAATGATGATGCTGATACTGTAAGAGCAGCTGCTGCTGAAATTACCTTTTTGAGATTTTTATTCATTCTCAAATCCTCCCTTTTAATTTTCGTTTTTCTCTGAAGGGTTTCCTCTGCCTTACCCGCACCCTCCCAGCATGATAAGGCTATTTTACGCATTGATTATAACATGGACCTGCCATGAAGTCAATGCACGTATTACAGTTGTAAAAAAACTGTAACTCTGTTACATTACAGCCATAACCTGCTTTGCTGTACTGCAACTTCATATTACGGCAACAATTTTCAACTAACGCTTCTACCCGATTATTCGAAAACTGCTACTGAATATTTTACTATTTCATAATGCTGTTGTCAATAACTTTTTTATTCCAAGCTAGCCATTTTTTAAATTTTTATGTATTTCCACAAATTAAGTGAAACTACATGGCATTTTTTGGTCAATTTGTTTATACAGACCCCAGCCATTATGTCCTTACACTTAATTAGACTCCCTTCAGCCCAAAAAAGTTCCGTATTTTTTAAAATTTTTTTACTTTTTTATTGATTTAAAGTTTTTTTCTTATATAATAATGTATAAGGATATTATTAGGACAGGCTGATTTACCCCTAAGGGGAGAGCTTTTAATATGCGACTGTCAGTTTATTAGTATAATACATGAAAGGAATTTTGTAAATGGCAAAATATTATGCCGTACGCAGCGGTTATCACACAGGAATTTTTAATACATGGGAAAAATGCAGAAAAGAAGTCAGCGGATACAGCAAAGCTGAATATAAAAGCTTTACATCAATTGAAGCAGCAAAAAAATATCTCGGAATCCATGAGCAAATTAGTCTATTTAACGACGATACCCCTAAGGGCAGTACCGCTGTCGCGTACGTTGACGGCAGCTATAATATACAGGAAAGACGATTTGGATGCGGAGTTGTAATATTCTATGGCGGTAAAGAATTTACCTTCAGACGCGCATTTGATAACAGCTCGCTCACTCAGATGAGAAATGTAGCAGGAGAAATTGAAGGAGCAAAGCTTGCTATGCAATGGTGTATTGATAATAATATAGAAGAAATTGATATTTATTATGATTATGAGGGAATAGAAAAATGGTGTACCGGTGAGTGGAAAACCAATAAGGACGGCACTATCGCCTATAAAAAGTTTTATGACTCAATAAAAAATAATCTAAAGGTTTCTTTCAATAAGGTCAAAGGCCACAGCGGCAACCATTTTAATGATATGGCAGATACACTCGCAAAACAGGCTGTCGGTCTCATATGAAAATAAGGATAAAACTGAAATAAAAAAGCTGAATGTTCAGAATGAATCTGAACATTCAGCTTTTATTTTTTATCTGAAAATTTAATTATTTAATTTAAATAGACCAATATCTTTTACAGGTCAAAATTTACTTCTTTTCATTAATCTTTGCCTGTGCAGCCGCAAGTCTTGCAATAGGAACTCTAAACGGTGAGCATGAAACGTAATTCAAGCCAATCTTATGGCAGAATTCAACTGATGACGGGTCGCCGCCGTGCTCTCCGCAGATACCGATATGAAGATTTGGATTGACCGGCTTACCAAGCTTAATAGACATTTCCATAAGCTTGCCCACACCATTCTGGTCAATTTTCGCAAACGGGTCATTCTCGAAAATCTTAGCGTCATAATATGCGTCTAGAAATTTACCGGCATCATCACGTGAGAATCCAAATGTAAGCTGTGTAAGGTCATTTGTACCAAAACAGAAGAAGTCAGCTTCTGACGCAATCTCATCAGCAGTCAAAGCGGCACGCGGAATCTCAATCATCGTGCCCACTTCATACTTAAGGTCCGCACCTGCCGCCGCAATTTCAGCGTCAGCCGTTTCAACAACTATCTTCTTAACGTACTTCAGCTCTTTAATCTCTCCAACAAGCGGAATCATAATTTCAGGAACGATTGTCCAGTCAGCATGTTTCTTTGAAACATTAATAGCCGCGCGTATAACTGCCTTCGTCTGCATTTTCGCAATTTCAGGATATGTCACGTCAAGACGGCATCCTCTGTGACCCATCATCGGGTTAGCCTCATGCAGACCATTTATAATTTCCTTAATCCTTTCAACACTCTTACCCTGAGCTTTAGCAAGAATTTCAATATCCGCATCATCTGTCGGAACAAACTCATGAAGCGGCGGGTCTAGGAAACGAATTGTTACAGGGTTACCCTCAAGCGCCTCATAAAGCTGTTCAAAATCACCCTGCTGCATAGGAAGAATCTTATCAAGAGCAGCTTCTCTTTCCTCAACTGTATCAGCGCAAATCATTTCTCTGAAAGCGTCAATTCTATTACCTTCAAAGAACATATGCTCGGTACGGCAAAGACCGATACCTTCAGCTCCTAATTCCTTCGCTTTCTTAGCGTCAGCAGGAGTATCCGCATTTGTACGAACCTTTAATGTTCTGAATTCGTCAGCCCAGCCCATAATTCTTCCAAACTCACCCGCAATTTTAGCGTCAACTGTAGCAACAATGCCATCATATATATTACCAGTTGAACCGTCAAGTGAAATTGTGTCACCTTCGTGATACTCCTTGCCATTCAATGTAAATTTCTTATTTTCCTCATCCATTGCGATATCGCCGCAGCCTGATACACAGCATGTACCCATACCACGCGCAACAACGGCAGCGTGTGACGTCATACCGCCTCTTACTGTCAGGATACCCTGAGCAGCCTTCATACCCTCAATATCTTCAGGAGAAGTCTCAAGACGGACAAGAACCACCTTTTCACCTTTGGCAGCCCATTCCTTAGCATCGTCAGCAGTAAATACAATTTTGCCGGCAGCGGCTCCTGGAGACGCTCCTAAGGCTTTACCCATAAGTTTAGCAGCCTTCAATGCGGCAGTATCAAACTGCGGATGCAGAAGTGTGTCAAGATTACGCGGGTCAATCATAGCAACTGCTTCCTCTTTTGTTCTCATACCCTCATCGACAAGGTCGCACGCGATTTTAAGAGCTGCCTGAGCTGTTCTTTTACCGTTTCTTGTCTGAAGCATAAACAGCTTTCTATCCTGAATAGTGAATTCCATGTCCTGCATATCACGGTAATGATTTTCAAGAGTACCGCATACCTTTGTAAACTGTTCAAATACTTCAGGCATAACTTCCTTCAAAGCGGAAATCGGCTGCGGTGTTCTTACACCCGCAACAACGTCCTCACCCTGAGCGTTCATAAGGAACTCACCCATAAGCTTCTTTTCGCCTGTAGCAGGGTCACGTGTAAAGGCAACGCCTGTACCGGACTCATCTGACCAGTTACCAAAAGCCATTTCCTGAACATTAACAGCCGTACCCCATGAATAAGGAATATCATTATCACGACGGTATACATTAGCTCTTGGGTTATCCCATGAACGGAATACTGCCTGAACCGCGCCCATAAGCTGTTCCTTCGGGTCAGTAGGGAATTCCGCGCCAATCTTGTTTTTATATTCAGCCTTAAACTGTGAAGCAAGCTCCTTAAGGTCTTCAGCTGTAAGGTCAACGTCCTGAGTAACGCCCTTCTTTTCTTTCATTTCGTCGATAAGCTGTTCAAAATATTTCTTGCCAACTTCCATTACAACGTCGCTGTACATCTGAATAAATCTTCTGTAGCAGTCCCACGCCCATCTCTCGTTACCCGTCTTTTTAGCAACTACCTCAACAACCTGTTCATTAAGACCAAGGTTAAGAATAGTGTCCATCATACCCGGCATTGACGCTCTTGCGCCGCTTCGTACTGATACAAGAAGCGGATTTTCATTATCACCAAACTTTTTGCCTGTGATTTCCTCCATCTTTACAATATGCTCATTAATCTGAGTTTGGATTTCATCATTAATCTTTCTGCCATCCTCATAGTACTGAGTACATGCTTCAGTTGAAATTGTGAAACCCTGCGGCACCGGCAGACCAAGATTTGTCATTTCAGCAAGGTTAGCACCCTTACCTCCAAGAAGCTCTCTCATGTCTGCATTACCCTCTGTAAAAAGGTATACATACTTTTTTGCCATTGGAATTCTCCTCCTAAGTTATAATTTTCGCAATGTCGGGCTGACCCGTTTTTGCACCTATGTATTTATTATACCATAAATCAGTGAAATGTCTACAATTATATTGAAATTTTTTTACAAATTGTGAAAAAAATATCATTCATAATTTTATTACTTATTCACAAAATACCGTTATTTTACATTTAAATATTAAAACAGACTGCCTGAAGCAGTCTGTTTTTGTGTTAATTATTTAATTATTTTCAACGTGTCAGGCTTTCCATACTTGCGGAATACTGTATTGCCATTTTGCTGAGTAACCTCCCAGCCGTCAGAATTCGTCCTTGCCTGACCCTGAACGACCGCTGTCATCATTCCTCCGTCAAAAAATTTTAATACCGCGCTTTTATCAGTCTTTGAAATTTTTGCCGGAAGATTTACAGACGTAATATTTATATTGTTGTTTTCTTCAGTTTTTGAAATTTTTATTCCTCTGTCAAGAGAAGCGTAAATACAATTGTTTTTAATATATGACACACTCGCATCCACATTAAAATCCTCCGCGCTGACTCCATCGGCAAAAATAATCTTAACACCGGCGGCGTTCTGATATGCTTTATCATACAGCGGAATATCCTTATTTTTCGCTATCGACGAAAGAACAATGTCCTCTCCGTCACGTCTTGCGGTAACATAAGTGTTAAAAGCCGCAGCTGTCATTTTCGCAAGTTGATTTTCCATTACAAAATTATATCCGTAATCATTAACAAGGGCGTCAGCCTTTTTGATTTTCTCTTCTTCAGCCTCACGCTCACGGTAGACATAATCGCAGTGATTATAAAACAAAAGCGGCAGCTCATATTTTGCGGTGATATACGAAAACTCACTGTTACCGTTAGGAGTGTTGCACGGCTGCATCATAAGCTGGCCGTTATTTAGATAAAACGGAACCAAAATAGAATTTTCCGCGCTTACCTCAGGCACCGCGATACTGTCCGGAGTTTGAGAACCGCTGTTCCAGTATAGTCCCGCATTCATCTGAGCGCTGTATGTTCCGTCATAGCCGCGCATATTGTCAAAATGAGTGTCATAGCCTATTTTACTTGTACGCCATGTATGCTGATTTGCTCCTCCCGTAAATTCCAGTCCATAGGATTCAAAGGCGTTTTTCTGATATTCCAGCTCACGCTCGTCATGAAACGGGTCAGCATATTCGCCCGACAGCATATGCACTCCTACATATATTCCCCTGTCCCTAAAACCGTCAAGCTGCGTTTGAAGTTTTTCCTTATACGGAAAATACTCACTGTCTATCGGAATAGCCATACCATACTCCAGAGAGCCTGCTATAAGGTCTTTTTTACCGTCACCGTCAATATCGTAAAATCTAGGAACGCAGTTTGTACCGAATTTTAAATGGTCGTTTCCTTTATAATTACGCTCATTACCCTCCATATATCCGCTTAAAATATTATTTTCAAATACCGCAATATATCCGTCAAAGGTACCAACATACAGCTCATTAAAACCATCTCCGTTAATATCGTCAATACACGGAGCGCACCAGGTTTGTCCGCTGTCAATACCTTCATAATCATCAAATACAACGCTGTATTCACCCATCTTTCCGTAATAAATACGAAGCTCTCCGCCGCGCGAGCCAACAGCCATATCAGGAATATTATCGCCGTTTAAATCACCAAATGACGGCATTGCGTCCGTCAATCCTGTTTGAAGTATAATACCTTGATTTTCCAGCATCATTCCGTCTGTTCTTTTAAAACAATGAATTGTGCCGTCCTCACAGCCCGTCAGTATTTCATCAATTCCATCCATATCTATATCGCACAGGGCAGGCGATGAATACGCTCCGACTCCTATCTGACTTCCGCCAGCGTCAGTAAACATTGTCGCGGGGCCAAATTCATAATTTGTTTTCATACCGTAGCCTTCAAAATAATAAAGCTTACCGTCTGCGCTTCCGCATATAAGGTCCATTTTACCGTCACCATTAAAATCAACCGGACAAGGATACGCGCGTTTTGTATAATCAGGACTTTCCTGAAAATAGCTTATTGTATTATCGTCATAATCAAGCGACAGCCATTGCTTCGCCGTCACAAAATGCGTACCTGAGGAATAAGCGTTTTCATATGGGTCCATAGCGAACTGACCGTCATTATTCAGTGAATAAGTTACACTTTCCGCGCGGCGGAACCATATATAAGGATTTCTTGCAAGAGTAAAGGACGGCACATGGCCGTAAAGTCTGCACATTTCCTCAAATATTTCCGCGCTGCCGTTTTCCATACCTGTAATATCCTCATAATGAAGCTCCCATGCCGCTGCGGGATTCGCAAAGCTGCCGATAACCGTTTCAACCGCATAGCCGTATTTTTTCAAAGACACAAACTCCGCAAAATAATCACGTATCAGCTTATTCGCGCCAACAGTCGTTGCTGATAAATATTCTCCCGTATTATCAGGCGATAAATTATTCACAGAAAATATATTCGGCAGAAGCGGATTTGTGAAAAATACATATCCATTTCCATACTGATTCAGCGTGTATATTCCAATTCCGTCCTTTAACGCGACACACTGAGCGGTAGATGGAATTACGCCTATACCGTAGCTTTGATGTGAAAGAGTTTCCTCATAATTAGCATAGTTTTTATACAAATATGAAAAATCGCCTATAAGTGTCTGAATTTTTCTGACACTGCCTTCACTTTCAGGATATTCCATGTCAAGGGGACACTTGTCCACAGTAACAAAATCCTCCGCGCCGATAAAATCTTTACTAAATACATCGTACAGCTCGTTATCAAGAAATACGCTGCCACCTTCCGACACATAAGTTTCCACTGCGGACGCGTCAAAGGACGGTAAATTGACAACACTTTTATCAATATAAATAACGTCATATTCGGACAAATTATTTACCACCGCCGCGTCAAGTCTGCGCACCTGAAGGGCAGCCGCCATTGATTCCTCAAGCATAGCGACTGTATTATCAGCAGTCACGCTTTCCTGCGCGGAAAGCACTGCCGCGGAAAGTATATCCGGATTTTCAGTTTTTATTACGGCGCATGACGCGAGACACAACACTGTCAAACATAAAAGTATCAGCTTTTTCATTGATTTCCTCCGTTTATGGATTTACAATTTATCTTTTTACAAATAATATTATAGTTATATAATATAAATAGAAAAAGCAGACTTCAAACGGTATGCCACAGAGTTATTTAAAAATAGCCCTTTTACTTGGCAGTGCGGGGGCTATTTTGCGTTTTCTGAAAATATTATGAATACTGCAATAACGAGAATAATTATTCTAATTATATATTTTCTCATAACAACCACCACCTTTTCCAACTAAAACCGTTGGAATCAGTATGGCATAACCGCCCAGCTTTTACACTGTTTTTAATCTTACCTTTGACTATCAGATTA
>CAJUFV010000234.1 GCA_910585795.1 uncultured Clostridia bacterium
AACAAGCTCTTGGGTTTAATTCCCTTTTGTGCCTTGTAGCGCAGCGGAAAGGAATGGTCATAAATATGAATGATATATTTAGAATGATTATAATGATAGTAAGCTGTATTCTCTTTCCAATCATTGGGATTATTGGATATTACTTTAATATAAAATGGTTATTAGTCATAGCTTTTTTGAGTTTATGGTTTTCAACGATTACAAAATATTTTAATGCTTTTACTCTTATATGTCATAGTATTTCAATGATTATAGGCGCTATAATTGCTATTGTCTTTCACCTTAATATATTTACAACAATATTGGTTGCTGTGTGCTATGAATGGATAATTACATCTTTACTTGGACATTTTTCAATATTTATATCGGCATTCAAATCATCAAAAATAGATGATTAATATGTTCCTCAACTGTTGGAATTGCTAAAATAACAACTGCTTTTCCGCTTTACAGAATTGTATATAAAATTTTAATTATGACAAATAAATACTATCTATTTGATTTCTACAAAATATGACATATGATTATCCTATAAAATATTTTATAGGAGGGTATCACAATGGTATCAAGATATTATGCAGTAAAAGAATTATTGGAAAACGAAGTAAATTCACTGCCGGTTACAACGGAGCAGCTTGAAGATGTCATAACGTCTAAAGGCTTCAAAATAATCTATTATGATGTTTCCTGCAAGGAACACGCTGATATTTTAGAACGTCTTGGAGTATTACAGCTTGCAGATAGGACGAAAGCGTTTACATATATAAGCGGTCACGAAAAAATTGTATTTATTAAAATTGGTATATCCGCCAATGAAAAGCGGCTTTTACTGGCTCATGAACTCGGACATATAACAATGGGACATATGTCTGATAACGGCGTTATAGGATACCAGCCCGGCGGCTTAATTGACGAAGCTCAGGAGGATGAAGCAAACGCTTTCGCACTCGAATTTCTTGCCCCTGTATGCATTTTAAGCAAAAAGCATATAAATACATGTCAAAAAATATCTGGTTTAACATTGCTTGACGAGAAGCGAAGCAGACTTATCGCGGACGAAGTACATAATCATAAAAAATTAACCAATATTGAAGCTGTTCTTTTCAATCAGTTTGAAATCCAAAATAAATCATATTCTTATAAAACAATAACATATGGAATAATAATTCTGCTTATGTCTATATCTATGTTTTTAATGTTTATATGCTTATCACCTGAAAAGTCTTTGTCAGAACCGATGTCAACTACAGCGCCATTAGCGGCAACGCATTCTTATCCGGAAACCAATATAGCTTCTGACAGTGTTTATATAACAAAAACAGGCAAAAAATTTCATAAACAAAATTGCAGACATATTAAAAATTCAAGTACCATCACAGATATATCCATCAACAACGCAATAGATGCAGGCTATGAACCCTGCAAGGATTGTTTTTCAGAATTAGATTAATTAAGGAAGGTGATATAAATCATGGCAAAATATAAAAAGCGTCCTGATGGCCGATATGCTACCAGTGCCATTATCGGATATGATAAAAACGGCAAACCGAAGCGTAAAACCTTATACGGACGCACTATAATGGAGCTTGATAAAAAAGTTGCGGATTTTAAAAGCTTGCAAAATAAGGGCATCATAATTGATGATAACGGTATGACTGTCGAACAATGGGCGACAAAATGGCTTGAATTATATAAAGCTGATAAAGCTTACAATACCTATATGATGTACAAGCGTACCGTGGATAATCATATTATTCCAAATCTCGGAAACATACGTCTGAGTGCTTTAAAAAAGCACCAAATTCAAGAACTTTTAAATAACATCGTTCAAGGTGGACATCAACGAACGGCTGAAATGGTAAAATTAACGCTGCAGCAAATCATAAAGCAAGCTATAATTGAAGAATATGTTTATAAAGATGTTACTGTAGGTCTCTCCTTACCTAAAAAGCAAAAAACTGAAAAAAGGGCATTGACGGATGCAGAAAAGAAACTCATACAAAATGCAGACCTCAATACAAGGGAACGTGCCTTTGTTGACCTGCTGTACTATACTGGTATACGCCGCGGCGAAGCTCTTGCGCTTATGGTAAGCGATATTGACTTTGTGAATAAGAAAGTAAAGATAAATAAAAATCTTGTTATGAAAGATAAGATAAGTGAAATAAAACAGTCACCTAAAACCGAAGCCGGTAATCGTGAAATTCCGATGCCCGATAAATTATTTTCTTCTCTAAAAAATCACGTAACAAACTTAAATTCATTATATTTATTCACAATGCAAAATGGGAATCTCATAACAAGTTCATCTTTTCGCCGATTCTGGGATAATATTCTTGATAAAATAAATATAGCCGCAGGTGGAGAAAAGTATAAACGCAAAGATTTACAAGAGGATAAAGAAAAACTACCTTTACAGCTTATTGCAAATGATATAACTCCGCATATGTTCCGACATACTTATGCTACAAATCTATATTACGCGGGAATTGATATAAAAACCGCCCAAACATTATTAGGACATTCAAGTATTCAAATGACTATGGATATATATACCCATTTAGATAATAAAAAAATATTATCTGCCGGAGATAAATTAAACGCATTTTTTGATAGTCAAAATAATTGCTCTGATAGTCAAAATATAGTCAAAACGAAAAATACGCAATAAAATCAAGACATGCAAAAACCGCTCAAACGTAGTGTTTAAGCGGTTTTTACTTGGTGAGCCATCGGAGATTCGAACCCCGGACAACTTGATTAAAAGTCAAGTGCTCTGCCAACTGAGCTAATGGCCCGTATAAAATGGCAGGGATAGCAGGACTCGAACCTACGCATGCCGGAATCAAAATCCGGTGCCTTACCGACTTGGCTATATCCCCGTACTATCACTTTCCATTGAATAGGTAAATTATTATCTTTATAATGCCTGTCCGGCAAAAAAATGGGGTGGGTAGTGGGATTCGAACCCACGACATTCAGTGCCACAAACTGACGCTCTAACCAGCTGAACTATACCCACCATATAATTCGGTGGCAGTATATCAAAACTCCCACAAACACTTGTCCAAACCTAAAGGTCTGGCGTGTCTGGAGGGATTCGAACCCCCGGCCCATTGCTTAGAAGGCAATTGCTCTATCCAACTGAGCTACAGACACATAAATTGGAGCGGGTGATGGGAATCGAACCCACGCGACCAGCTTGGAAGGCTGGAATTCTACCATTGAACTACACCCGCATAATCATAATCAGCTAATCTCAACCGACTTGCATTATTATATCAAAAACAGTATTATTTGTCAAGGGTTTTTTTCAAAAATATTATATGTATTTTTTCTTCAACTATGTATGGGATAGAATAATCTATCCCTTTAGCTCACGGCTTATATGATAAACATAATCAGTCATTCTTTTTACATCACACATGTTATTAAATATACCAAAAGAAGCACGTACTACTCCCCTATCCTGCGTCCCAATTGCCTTGTGCGCAAGAGGAGCACATTGATATCCGGCTCTAACTGCTGCTTTACCGTCAAGACGCTCAAAGCTTTCTTCACTGTCTAAATCACCTATGTTAAACGCTACTGTTGCAACACTGTCCTTACAACCATATAACGTCACATTATCTATATTCTCAAGATTATCTCTGAAACAATCCGCAAGATATTTCTCATATTCTCCTATTTCATCCACTCCGTGCTTCAGCACATATTTCACTCCGGCTCCTAATGCCTCTATAGCCGGAGTATTCATTGTACCACTGTGAAATTTATCAGGCATAAATTGCGGCTGTACTATACTTTCGGAATCACTTCCTGTTCCTCCTACTACAAGCGGCTTTATTCTTTCAGGATTTTTTATATACAATCCGCCTGTTCCCATTGGGCCTAAAAGTCCCTTATGTCCTGAAAAAGCTATCATATCCGCATTCATTTTTATCGCGTCTATACTTACACTCCCCGCTGTCTGAGCAGTGTCTATAAGAAACGGTATTCCATACTTTTTAGCAATTAGTCCTATTTCCTCTACAGGCTGAATTGTTCCGCAAACATTGGACGCATGAGTACAGACTATAAGCTTTGTATCCTCTCTAACCGCAGACTCAACTGCTTCCGGCAATACATATCCCATTTGGTCCGCTTCTACTACCGTATAATTACCAAGACAATATGCGGGGCGAAGAACACTATTATGCTCCATCTGCGTAACTACTATATGTTCCCCTTCTGCAACAGTACCAAAAATAGCAGTATTAAGCGCATGTGTCGCATTTTGAGTAAAAACAACATTCTGCGGCTGAGGAATATTAAAAAGCTGCGCAATAAGGTCCTGCGTATCTATAATGCTCTTTACTGCCGCCATACTTTGCTTATGTCCGCCTCTGCCGGCGTTGCCTCCTCCCAGAACGGTACTTTTCATTAATGTTTTATATACGGAAAACGGTTTTTTTAATGTCGTTGCGGCATTATCAAGATACAGCATAAAAAACACGCTCCCCATTTTCATTTTTTTCTGTATAAATTCCTTTAATATTAATTCCGTTGTCAACGGCTATTCTTCTTATTTCAATAAGTGCACGGTCATCCAGCCGCACTGAATATGAGCAACCGCCATTCCTTAATTCGGATGGTGTATGCACAACATACGCGGGAAATCCTACTATTTTTTCAACTGATTTCTTTAAGCGCGCTGCCATTGTAGATGAACCTATAACTACATACATAAAAATCACTTCCTTCCGGATTTTTAATAATGAGTGAAATATCAATTTTTTTGATTTTTTACTCATTATTATAATATTCTAAAGTGAATGATATGTGTGTTTAAATTTTATATTGCTTAACCTCATAAGCCTCTAAAACGCAATATGTACTATAAAATATAAAGACATATATTTTTACTGCCATATTAATACTTATGAATATTTCTTCAATCATATAAC
>CAJUFV010000235.1 GCA_910585795.1 uncultured Clostridia bacterium
AAAATCAGTCTATATTTCTAAAAAAACGTACAAATTTTCTTATATTTTTCATGTAAGGCTATCTTGTTTCTATTTTCACTCCCGTATAGTATGTTTTTAAAATTTTTTTATAATCATGACCCTGTTCTGCCATGTAATTCGCACCGTATTGACTCATACCTACACCATGCCCAAAACCCTTTACAGACATTTTTATATTGCCGTTTTCCTGTGTTATATCAATATTAGATGAACGAAGTGAAAAAATACTGCGAAGCTGTGTACCCTTAATATTTACCCCTCCAATATCAACCGATATAATCCCGCCCGCATTTGAACGGACAATGTTTTCTGCTATACCCTTTGACCAGTCTGTTCCGCTGATTTTACTATCAACAGTATTTTTAAATTCACCCTCGCTCACTGTAATCTCACTATAATATTTAGGAGATTGCGTATCTCCCTCACTAGACACACTTTGTAAATATGGTATATCACTACCCCACACATCAACAGCGGCTTCGGTAGTGCCGGATGATGTGGAATGAAATACAGCTGAAATTATTTCACCATTATAAGTCATTATTTGTCCTGCCGTTTCATCTACCGCGGAGCTTACTTTGTCCCACTTTTCATCAGCACTGCTTCCCCAATTCTCACGGCATTTTTTCTCTGTAATATACGCCTGACAATGTGTCGAATCCGTACATACAGCAGCTCCGCTATGACTTTCAGCCGTATTACCCTTCTGAGCATCAGATACATGTGAATATAAGTAAGTACGGGCCGCAACAGCCTGAGCCTTAAGAGCTTCTTTCTCAAAATCAGCAGGCATTTCAGCAGCCACTACATTTTTTAAATAACTGCTAATATCCATCTCCTCAACACGTTCCTCATCTGCAATATATACATTTACAGTCTCATTCTGCTGTATCTCTGAAGAAGATTCACCCCCGCTGTTTCCAATAATGCATATTATCGCAAATGGCAGCAGCAGCACCGCAAATATTACAAACAAAAATACCACTATTAGCTTTTTCACATTCCACTCCCCTTTTTTAGTTTATTTATATGAAGAAAACACAAAAAAAGAACCTTCTCTAAGGAAGGTTCCTTAAAAATTACAAATTAATCTGTTACCGGAAAAACTGCCGTATCTGTAACATATGGTTTCATATTATCATCCAAAACTATTACTTTAGCTTTTACTGCTTTCTCATCCTTTATATAAGGAACATCTGCTGTAAGTATCTTATTTGTAAATGTTACATTTGTCTTTTCAATTTTAACTAAAATATTATTTGAATCATATTGAGCAACATATGCTCCAAGCGTTATTGAGCCAGTTGACGCCCCTTCTTTAATAACAGCATTAAGAACTACTTTATTCTCTGACGGAGTTTGTGTTACACCTTCAATTGCAAATGGATTACTCCTGATATTTGCAAGCTCATTCATAATGTATTCAGCATACATTGTACCAAGCTCCTCAGTATAGTGATTATGGTCAGGTGACCAGCTTTGAACAAGCTCAAGAACTGTTGCCGGAGCTGTATATCCCTGATTAATACTATTTGCTGTATTTGCCTTATTTAGGTCATCTAAGGTTAAACTGTTAAAATAATCATTTCCCCACTTGCCAACATCTATAAGCGGTAAATTATATTTTTCGGCTAATCCTTTTAAGAATTTAACCCTTCCGTCATTTTCTCTAGACTCATTAAATTTGCCTGTTTCCGCATCATACGTTCCCAAACTGCCGTCCAACCCTCTGCCTACAGGTCCTACCGCAGTATGTGTAAGAATAATTGGAATACCGCCTCTTTGAATAACACCCTGCAAATAATAATTTTCCATTAATTCCTCATATGGTTCACCAGTTTCCGAGTTAATACCCATATTAATTGTAACATAGTCACCAGGTGCTATCGCAAGAAGTACAGCTTCAAGTCTTGCCTGATTATAATAACTTGCAGAATTTCTTCCAGCCATACCATGATTATTATATGACGAGAAATTGTCCGAATACATTTCAGGCGTCACACAATTACCCCAGCTTGCGTATTCTCTTTCATCAACCCACATAGACGGGTCATTCTTCTGAGCATTTTTGTCCTCAGCGTACTTACTGTAATGGCCGCTATTCTTAGTTGTAGAATCTCCTATGGAATATATTGCCGGTTTTTCGCCCGGCAGCTTTGCGGCCATTTGAGATATTGACATATTGGAAACAGACGATGCCGCCGCGAATGTCAAATCTAAAATACCGTCACATACAGCCACATCAAACTCACTTCCGCTTTTATTTGTACCGGTTGCCGAACCTGAAACAGCCTCTGACTGCATATTCGCGCTCGTTGTAGAAACCTTTACCTTATAATTACCGTTAGGTACTTTTACATTAAATTTATATGGCGCTGTACCGATTACAGCCGACTCCGAATCTGCCAATCCGTCATTCGAGGCAAAACCATAGCCTTTCGTTTCATTATAAATATCTGCTTTTGTTACAGCAGTAAACCCTTCCTCAGGTTCACCTGTACCAAAAGCAAAGCTCATTCCATGGATATTAACTCTTACAGAGCTTGTAAGTCCTTCGGAATTTTCAGCCTGCACATATACTATTGCGGACGCTGCTCCCGCTTTTACGGTCAATATGCCGTTTTTAAAGGTTACACCCTTTACATTCGCTTCTTTCGTACCAGTGCTATCCAGTAATTTGTATGTAATTGTATCCGGAGCTGTTATAGGATTACCCTGCCCGTCTCTCGTTTCGGCTTTAAATGTACTTACCGCGTCAGGCTCTCCCTCAAATGGTATTGTAACATTTGAAACTGACTGCGCAAACGCGACATTGTTTGCCGATGATGTAAGCTTAATTGTCTTTTTCGACTGTACACCGCCTTTTGAAGCGACTACTACTACATTACCTGAGGACGCGCCGCTTGATACTGTTATTTTAGCTGTTTGAGCGCCGGTAGACTCAATAGTTACTCCAGCAACCTCACCGCTTTCAAATGCCCAGTCTACTTTACCTGTAGACGGCAAACCGTCAGCGGTAGTCATGGAGGCTGACAAATCTAAGGTTGTATTTGGCTCGTCACCCTCCGGAACCTTAACCGTTGTTGACGCTGTCGCTATTTCCATATTAGCGGCAACAGGTTTATATACTCTCATATTCTTTATATGTGTTAACGCTGAGCCAAGTGAGAAAACACTTGGATTTACATCAGACAGCGTTTTCTGCGCTGGCACTTCACCAATAAGAGTACTTCCGTCCTCACTGTAAACCTTTATATAATACTCTTGTATAGACTTATCATACGAAATAATAAATTTATACCAAACATCAGCGCTTGCTGGAATTGCGATATTATTTCCTGTATATGTATACGTTCCTTTTGCAGGACATAATCCATATCCCGAATTTATGTTAGCTCCGTCAAATGAAATATCCAACGCTGCGCGATATGTATCCTTACCCGCCTGATTATTATTAGTGTCAGTCGCGTATGTGAATTTGGTATCCTTTGTCATTCTTGTATCAAATTCAAATATCATTTGCGAATTTTCACTTGGAATTGTTAACGCGGGAGCAGTCGAACCGGATGTTCCTCCGCCTGTGGACATTTCCAAATATTTATCACCTGTCGCGTCATCTTTTTTCAACGCGACATATCTTGCGCCATTCGAGCCTACACTTGCCCAATTTGCTAAAATTGGGTCTTTATCAGCTATAACGCCGTTATCTATCATATATCCTACTAACGAATCCGGATATTCATTTAAATTAACAGGATAACCTGCGGCAGGATAAATCTGATTTTCAACAGCGCTTGTACCCGCTGCTTTAATCATCATTTTATATTTTGCTGTCAGCTCAGCGTCACCCTTTTTAACCACAGCAGTTAAAACGGCAAAATATGTAGAAACACCATTTGTGACTGTTATTGCGCCTTCATTTTCATTTTCATTAAAAGCCCATCCTATATAGCCATCATCTTTTTCTGTACCTATCCAATTCCATTCTATGCTGTCACATTCCTCCGCAGTCAATTCACCCTTTGTTCCTGTCAATGTGAGCTTTACAGGAAAGCTTTTTGTTTCTTTATCGCCTGTGGGCGCGTCTATAACACTGCCCGGAGTTGTAGAAAATGAAATAGCTTTTAATTCATTGCCAGCGGCAGGGTCTTCTTCAGTGAATACCTTTAAGTTATCGAGGTAGAAATATTCACCCTCGACTTCACCGCCGGCTCCGGTTAATCCTATATTAAGCTGGTCAGGAATACCGCCGTTTCTGAAGCCCATACCATCTTTCGAGGCAACCGGAGTGGCAGCAGTTCCGTTTTCAGCATATTCTTCTTTATCATAAACCTTGAACCCAATAGTACCTGAAGTTAGATTAGCGTCTGTAATATTAACTAAAACAGTATACCATTTATTTATATCCAAGTCTCCGGCCTTGCCGTTTTGTCCGCCGCCGCCGCCAAATACCCATCCAAAAGGAACCTTTGAATTAGCAGTTGCGCCATGAACCTTTATTGATGTTGAACCTGATTTACCAAATGTAAAATACGCGCCATTTGTATTCTTATCAGCTGTTCCGGTTGTTAAATCAACAGGAAATTTCACATCCATTTCCATATTAAAGTTAGGAGCGTTTGTTCCGGGAAAGCCGTCCATTTTAAAGGCTGCTGTACTTGCTACCTTCAATATCTTATTAGCAGCCTCGTCCGGGTCTGTAATAACCTCAGTTTTTGCCGGCGCGGAATATGTATCAAATGTTTGCGACCAAACATCTGTTCTGACCAATTCCGCGCTTGCGGGCAATACAAACGCAAACTGCGCGGCCATAGCCAAAGTAGCTGCGCCCGCAATTAACCTTTTGAAAATTTTACTTTTCATTTTAAAATTCTCCTCTCTCTCCTCTTGATTAAAATGTAATCATTAGTTAAGATAATTATACTATATTTTTTATGTTTTGTACAGTCTTTTTTTGCATTTTAACCAAAA
>CAJUFV010000236.1 GCA_910585795.1 uncultured Clostridia bacterium
AATTCATAGTATAATATATTCATAATGAATAAAATTCTAAGGAGGAGATTGTTACATGAGAGCAAAGTACAAAAGAGTTCTTTTGAAAATCAGTGGCGAGGCACTGGCCGGTGATAACGGCTTCGGACTGGATGAAAATACTATTGCCCGCATCTGTGAAAATATTAAGAAAACAGTTGATATGGGCGTTCAGGTATCTATTGTAGTCGGAGGCGGAAATATTTGGCGAGGCAGAAGTGGTGAAAATATGGACAGAACAAGGGCTGACCATATGGGAATGCTTGCTACTGCTATTAATGCTCTGGCTCTGTGTAGCGCACTGGAAAATCTTGATGTTCCTACAAGAGTGCAGACTGCAATTGAAATGCGTCAGGTAGCAGAGCCGTATATTAGAGGTAAGGCTATACGGCATCTGGATAAGAGCAGAGTTGTTATATTTGGCTGCGGTACTGGAAATCCTTTTATGTCTACAGATACAGCGGCTGCGCTTCGAGCTGTGGAAACAGAGGCTGAAGTTATATTATTAGCAAAGAAAGTGGACGCCGTATATGACAGCGACCCCAATATAAATTCCAATGCAAAAAAATATGATGTACTTTCTTTCAGTGATATTTTGTCAAAAAATTTGGGTGTAATGGATGCAACAGCGGCTTCTCTTTGCCGTGACAATAATGTTCCTATACTTGTGTTTGGGCTTAATGACCCTGTGAATATTATAAGAGCTGTAAAGGGTGAAAAAATAGGAACGCTTGTTAACAATAACGGAAAACTTTAATTTATAAATTAGGAGGAATATATTATGGGAAAATATCCTGAAATAGAAAAAAAGATGGAAAAAAGAATTGATGGTTATGCGGGAGAACTGAAAACAATACGCGCGGGCAGAGCGAACGCTTCTGTTCTTGATAAGGTTGCGATTGATTATTACGGAACAATGACTCCTGTTCAGCAGGTGGGTTCAATATCTTCTCCAGAGCCTAGAATGCTTGTTATCCAGCCTTGGGATGTCAGTGTTTTGAAGGAGATTGAAAAGGCTATAAATGCTTCTGATATAGGCATTGCGCCTCAAAATGACGGTAAAGTTATAAGATTGAATTTTCCTCCTCTTACTGAAGAAAGAAGAAAAGAGCTTGTTAAAACTGTTAAGAAGTATACAGAGGAGGCAAAGATTCAAATTCGTAACGTAAGACGCGATGCTATGGAGGCTTTTAAGACTCAAAAGAAAAATGGCGAAATAACAGAGGATGACCAAAAAACAGCGGAAAAAGATATTCAGAATCTTACAGATAAATATATTAAGGAAATTGATACAATTTGTGCCGCAAAGGAAAAGGAAATTCTTGAGGTATAATTTTCTATGAGAGAAACCGACAGACAATATATATTGTTGTCTGTCGGTATTGTGTTAATATGAGAGGTATTCAATGTTTTTTAAAAAGCAAAACAAACAGGAAATTGATATGTTACGTATTCCTAAACATATAGGAGTTATTATGGACGGCAACGGCAGATGGGCAAAGAAAAGAGGTTTGCCCAGAAGTGCCGGACATAGTGCGGGAGCTGATGCGTTAAAGAAAATTATTACTGAAGCGAATAATCTTGGAGTTAAGTATATAACCGTATATGCGTTCTCAACGGAGAATTGGAAACGTCCTAAGGAGGAAGTTGATTATTTGATGAATCTTCTTCTTGACTATCTTCGTAATGCCGAAAAAACTTTGTCAGGTGAAAATGTTGTAATACGCGCAATAGGTTCTAGAAAAGAGCTTTCTCAGGAAATTTGTGACCAAATAGTAAAAACCGAGGAATTTACAAAGAACAATACAGGAATTGTGATGAATATTGCGCTTAATTACGGAGCGCGTGAAGAAATTACAAATGCTGTACGTGAAATATGCAAAGATGTTAAAAACGGTAAAACGGACATAGACAGTATTACAGATAAAACGGTAGAAAATCACCTATACACAAAAGGTCAGCCAGAAGTTGATTTGCTTATACGTACAAGCGGAGAACAGCGATTGTCTAATTTTATGCTGTGGCAGGTAAGCTACGCTGAAATGTGGTTTACAAACAAGCTGTGGCCTGATTTTAGGCCGAAGCATTTAAGGCAGGCTATTTATGATTTTCAAAATAGAGGCAGAAGATTCGGGGGTATATAATTATGAAAACGAGGATTTTAACAGCAGTTATCGCACTCGCTGTATTTGTAGGTATACTTATGCTGCCGCCTGTTGTGTTTACAATAGCTCTTGCGGCAGTTATACTTGTAATGCTGTATGAATGTTATACCGCGACAAAGGCTGATAATTTAATGAAATTTGTTGGTGGTATAGCTTCTATTATAATGATGCTTGCAATGTATTTTACAATAAAAATTACTGAGCTTAGTCTTATTTTTGTTTTTATGGCAGCTACCGCAATATTGCTTCTGTATATGATAATTATTATAACACGTCATGGCAAAAAAAGCTATAAAGATATTCTTGCAAGCGGTTTTTTGACCTTATATATCACTGTTTCTATGTGGTGTATATTATTTGTTAAGGAATTTTTCGGCACGGAATTTATGCTTTTAATATTTATATGTGCGTGGACAACAGATACATTTGCGTATTTTTCGGGCAAGATTTTTGGAAAGCGTAAGCTTATATCTCACGTCAGCCCGAATAAAACGGTTGAAGGCTCAATAGGAGGTGTTATAGGCGCAGTTCTCTGTTGTCTGGTTTATTTGGTTATATTGTATCAATTGCCAACGAATGATTTTATAGTAAATGCTTCACATTGGGTTGTATATTTCATAGCTGTAGGATTGGTGGGCGGAGTATTATCGCAGGTAGGAGACCTGATTGCCTCGTCAATAAAACGCGATGAAGATATAAAAGACTTCGGCTGGATATTTCCCGGACACGGAGGGTTTATGGATAGATTTGACAGCGTAATGTTTATTGCGCCCGTAATATTAATTATGATAATATTTGCTATGATTGCATTTTAATTAACACAAACAGTAAAAATACCACCTGTTATGCAGGTGGTATTTTTATTAAAAAAAAGGGTTTTTTTGTTTTATCTGTTATAATCTGTTGCCCAAGCGGTTCAT